>JAISEH010000063.1 GCA_031264205.1 Candidatus Margulisiibacteriota bacterium | reverse complement strand
CCGGCTTTTTCCGCGGCGGCTTGCAAAGCCAGACCCATCTGGCCGGAAGAATTATTGGTCAAGACGCGCACCGGATCGAGCGGTTCGCGTGTGCCGCCGCCGGTAATAATAATTTTTTTGCCGCGCAGTTTGGCCGCAAAGCCCAATGTTTCCTGAATTTTCCGCAAAATAATTTTATTGTCGGGATATCGCCCTGCGCCGGACGTGCCACAGGCCAGATAACCGCTGTCCGGTTCGATAATCATCATGCCGTGTTTTTTTAATTTTTGCAGATTTTCCTGCGTGAGCGGATTTTCCCACATGGCGGTATTCATAGATGGCACGATTATTTTGGGACAGCGCGCGGCCAAAAAAGACGTGGTCAAAATATTGTCCGCCAGACCGTTGGACAGCTTGGCAATAGTATTGGCCGTGGTCGGCGCGATGACAAAAAGCGCGGCGTCCTCGACCAGACCGATATGCGGCACCGGCTCAGCGCCCGCGGCAAACTCCTCAATGCAGACCGGCTGACGGGAGATCGCGCGAAAAGTCACCGGCGTGACAAATCGCGCCGCGTTTTCAGTCATCACAACCTGCACTTGGAAATTTTGCTGACGCAGAGCGCTGACCAGACTGACCGCTTTGTAACAAGCAATACCGCCTGTCACACCGACTATAATTTTCTGGCCGCGCATAGCAAAAACTACTTGTCGCTTTTTTTCTTGGCGCCTTTGGCTTTCTCGATAATTTTCGCGCCCAGAGACTCCGCGGTTTCCGCTTCCGGCGGAGCGATTTCGGCTTTGATCTTGCCGGCGTTGATTTCGTCAAGCGCAATAACCAGATCCGTGTCGTCTTTTTCTTTGCTCAACTCCACCTGCTGCACCGCGCCGTCCTTGAGCTGGCGCGCGCGCTTGGCCGCCACCACCGACAGCATAAAACGATTGTCCAATTTCTCCAGCACTTCCTCGATCACTATTTCTTTCATCGTCCGCTCTCCTTTTCTAATTTTATTTCCTTGTCGATTATTTTGTTTATTTTTTCCACGCAGGCGTCCAATTTGTTATTGACCACCTGATAATCGTATTCTCCGGCTTTCAGCATTTCTCCGCGCATCGTTTCCAGCCGGAGCCGCAGCGTTTCCGGCGTTTCCGTGCCGCGGTTTTTGATCCGCTCGATCAGCTCGGCCTCGCCAGGCGGCAAAATAAAAATCGAGCGCAATTCCTTGAACTGCCGCCGCAAATTGATACCGCCCTGCACGTCAACTTCAAAAAGCACATTGCGGCCGGAGTCCAGCATTTTGCGCACCTGCGCGCGACTCGTGCCGTAATAATTGCGGTGCACTTCCGCGTGCTCCAAAAACTCGCCCGCGGCGACCATTTGCTCAAACACCGCGCGGCTGACAAAAAAATAACTCAACCCGTCTGTTTCACCGGCGCGTGGAGCGCGCGATGTGTACGATATCGAAACGCTCAAATCCTGCCTGCGGCGCAAAATTTCCTGTATAACAGTACCTTTGCCCACCCCCGAAGGGCCGGATATTACAAAGAGCATTGCCGATTTTAACACAGGCGCGCAACCTCTGCAAAAGCAATTTTTGTTCGGTTGCGTTAACACGGCAAATAGGACAAGCTTGAGAGCGAATATTTTGCCGTAAGCGAGTTTTGGCTCGAACTTAACGAGTGGCGCGGCCACGAAGTTAAGTGAGAGGCCACGGCTCGCGGCGGCAAAGATATTCGTTCGAATTCATTATAGCCGTGAGGATATAAACATTTGCCGCGCCAATCTGAGAACGGATATTAGGCCACTTTCATTATATAAATCACCGTGTAATATTTAGGGATTATACTAAAGGCTTGATCACCGCCAGTGCTACTACTAATGCTGCCCAATAAAGTATGTTTATGTGTATTGGCGGATATATAGGATGTACCATCACGAGCCCTCTCATAATAACCATCAGCACCCCAAACTTGGTTTCTACCGGCAATCTGATACGAGCTAGTCAAGCCGTCGCAGTTAGTGCCGCCCCAACTACCTCCTCTTAAAGAATGTCCGTGAGTGCTATCTTCAACAGATAAAGTATGATTATGATTATGCGCCGGTAAATTTTCTTTTTTAAGCGTTATACTGTCCGTGCCGCCGGTCGAGCCGGAAGATACACCGCCGCGCAAAAACGTATTTACCAGGTTCGGCGTGCCATTCTGACCATCGCAGATTTTCCAAATATTTTTAAATCCCGTGCTAGCCGCGTTGTAAGCTGCGGAGCTAAAAATCAGTATCGTGCCTTTCGGGAAAAATGTTAAATCTGTGATGTCTGTCGCCACTAAACGCTCGCCGCTTTTGACTTCTGTATACAATGTTCTTGTCATAAAAATACCCCCTCGAATTTTGCTGTCATAATTATAGCACATTTTATATTGAAAAGCAATAATAGTTTTTACATATAATTGCCGGCCGGTCAACCGGTTAAACTTTAGGCGCGCGTTTAAAGAAGGTGTCAAATGGACAAGGCCGCTATCGAAAAAGAACTAAAACTATTGATCAGCGGGAAACTGCAATTGATCAAAAAACAAAGCGGAGCTTCTCTGGAGAAAATGGCCGAAGAAGTGGGGCTGGAATACGCTTCGTTTTACAATATTTACAAAGGGCTCAATCTGCCCAGACTGGTCACGCTATTCCAGATCAGTCGGCGGTATCATCTGCCAGTTGAATTTTGGTTCAAAAAGGCGGAAGCGCTGGCCGGCCGGGAAGAGGCCGGTCTGCGCCGGAAGCCTGCCGAATCCGAACTTGTTCAGCTTTTTAACGAACTCGACCCCGGGGCCAAAAAAGTCCTCAAAAAAATGCTGAAAGGCTACCTCCGCCAGCGCCGCGCCTGATTTGAGCAAAATTATTCATGCTGGACAAATTCAACTATTTGTTAATTCCAGCAAGACGGTCGCGCCGTCCTTTTTGTAAGCGGTCAGCGTGTACACGCCCGAACCACTGCTCAGGCTGTACATGATGCGTCCGGCCTGATCGCCAGCCAGATATTCCTTGCCGGTAAAAGGATTGCGGAAACGCTTCAGTCCCAGTTCGTTAGCCAGCTGTGCCAGCGGCGCGGACTCGCCGTCAGGATAATAATTGTTGTCCAAATAGTACCCTTCGATTTCCGCCTGTACATTATATAGAAGAGCGCGCAGGGCTGCTTCTTTGGCGCGGTTTTGCGCGCCGGCCAAATTGGGAATCAGAACAGCCGACAACATGCCGATGATCGACATCACGACCAATAATTCCATCAACGAAAATGCTTTTTTCATAGCTCACCTCCTTTCGTGTGCAAAAATTTCCAACAATTTCCAACTTTTTTGCCTGCGGAACTTCACAAGCGTTAGCGACGTGAAGTGACGCCTACAAGGCCACGAAGTGGCCGCCGTAACTCTTTA
>JAISEH010000135.1 GCA_031264205.1 Candidatus Margulisiibacteriota bacterium | reverse complement strand
TATTTCTTTCTGGTTCAAATTTGTCTATGTCTACAATGCAAATCTAGAAAAAGGCGAAAAAAATTATGTGCTGGCCCAAATCAAAAAATCGTTTATCCCCAATCATGCTGCTTTTGTTTATGAGGATGTGTGCAAAGAGAAAATGTGGAAACTCAATAGCCGGGGCAAGTTGAGTTTTCGGTTTGACAGGCTCGGTGGTTTTTGGAACAAAAATACTGAAATTGACATTGTGGCAATAGACAGTGTAAATAAAAACCTGATCTTAGGCGAATGTAAGTTTTCGAACAACCCCAAAGGGATTGAAGTATTAAATAATCTCAGAGCCAAAGGTCAGGCTATCTTAAACGAAATACCCAAAGGCCAGATCGTCTCTTATGTGGTTTTTAGTCGGGCGGGATTCAAAAAAAATTTACTAGAACTTGCTAGAAAAAATAAAAATATTGTTCTGGTGACAGGATAGGATGTTCTAAGCAAAATAATTCAAATCCGGATCTTTGACCGCTTTGACTTCGTCCAGACGCCCGATAATAGTGCTATGCGGCGCGGATTTTACCAGCTCGGGATTAGTCTTTACCTCCGCGGCGATCTTTAGCATGGCGTCGCAAAAAGCGTCCAGCGTTTCTTTGGATTCCGTTTCGGTCGGCTCGATCATCAGGCACTCCGGCACGATCAGCGGAAAATAAATCGTCGGCGGATGATAGCCGTAATCCATGAGGCGTTTGGCGATGTCCGCGGCCGACACGCCGTATTGTTTTTTCCATTCTTTTACACTGATGACGAATTCGTGCTGGCAAATCTGCGGGTAGGGAATAGCATAAACTTTTTGCAAACGGGCTTTGACATAATTGGCGTTCAGGACGGCCAATTCGGACGCGCGTTTCAAGCCTGCCGAACCCTGTATTTTTAGATAAGCGTAAGCGCGGAGTATCACGCCAATATTGCCGTAAAAAGAATGAACTTTGCCGATCGATTTGGGCCGGTTATTATTCAGGTAATATTCTCCGTTTTGAAAATCAATTAACGGACGCGGCAGATACGGCGCGAGCGCGGCTGTCACGCCGACCGGACCGGAGCCGGGTCCGCCGCCACCGTGCGGCGTGGCAAAGGTTTTATGCAGATTAAGATGGCAAACGTCAAATCCCATATCGGCCGGACGGGCTAAACCCAGAGTCGCGTTAGCGTTCGCGCCGTCGTAATAAAGCAGACCACCGGCGTTGTGTACCAGTTCGGCGATCGGCAAAATATTTTTTTCAAATAAACCGAGCGTATTCGGATTGGTCAGCATTAAGCCGGCGACCGTATTATCAAGATGTTTTTTTAAATCGTTTAAATCCACGCCGCCGTCCGGCAGAGACCGAATAGTCACGGTTTGAAAACCGGCCAGCGTGCAGGAGGCCGGATTGGTGCCGTGCGCCGCGTCGGGCACTAAAATTTTGACGCGCCGGGTGTCGCCGCGGTCTAAATGATACGCGCGAATTATCAACAGTCCGGTAAATTCGCCGTGCGCGCCGGCCGCCGGCTGCAGCGTAAATCTCGCGTAACCAAAAGTTTGGCAGAGCATTTGCTCTGTCTCATAAAGTATTTTGAGCAGTCCGACCGCGGCGTGGTCTGGCGTATAAGGATTCATGCCGGTAAATTCCTCGAGCGCGGCGATCTGCTCGTTGATTTTCGGATTGTATTTCATCGTGCAGGAGCCGAGCGGATAAAAACCGCTGTCCACGCCGTAATTTTGCTGCGAGAGTTTGGTGTAATGCCGCGTGACGTCAATTTCCGCGACTTCCGGCAGACGTAAAGATTTTCTTTCCGGCAGACCAAAATTGACCGCTGGCGCGTCCGGCAAGGTGTGCGCTTTGCGGCCTTCCTGCGAATATTCAAAAATTAGTTTTTCCATCTTAGATATTTTTTCCTGTCCGGCGCAGTGTTTCCGCCAAAAAGTCTATTTGTTTGAGAGTTGTTTTTTCCGTGACGCTCAATAACAAACGCCGGTCATCTAAAGGCCGACCGATTTTTATTTTTTTAGCGTCTGGACAATGCAGGACAAAATCCCGAAAATGTTCTCCCTCGTCCACGGAAAAATCAGGAATGCCGCCCAGTTTTTGTTTGGCATAATCCGTATTGGCTTTGCAAAGTTTGGCGACGGTTTGCAGTCCGCTCCTGCCCAGGTAAGACATATATATAGTAGCCATGAGCGCGCAAAGCGCTTGATTGGAGCAAATATTAGAAGTCGCTTTTTCGCGGCGTATGTGCTGTTCGCGCGTCTGCATGGTTAGGACAAAAGGCCTGTTGCCGCGTCCGTCCGTCGTGCGCCCAACTATGCGGCCGGGCATCTGGCGCAGGAAGTCTTTTTTTGCGGCCAGATAACCGAGGGCCGGTCCGCCGTAATTTTGCGGCAAACCCAGCGACTGCGCCTCGCCGGTGACGATGTCTGCCGCAGGCGGCTCAAGCACAGAGAGCAATAATGGATCGGCGCAGACAATAAACAGCGCGCCGTTTTCTCTGGCTTTTGACAAGTATTCCTGCCAATTACTGATCAACCCGTGAAAATCCGGCAGAGCAAAAATTACCGCCGCGGTGTTTGCGCCGCTTTCTTTTTGTCTCGTGATATTGCGCGGCGTGAGATAAGTTTTTAAGACTTCACAATAATTCGGGTGCAGAGTGTTGGCTAAAACATATTCTGTCCGTCCGGTGGCGGCGGCTGCCATGCTGACCGCTTCGGCCAGAGCCGTCGCGCCGTCATAGAGCGAAGCGTTGGCTATATCCAGTCCGGTCAATTCGCAGATCATGGATTGAAATTCATAGATCGCGGTCAGCGTGCCCTGGCTGATCTCCGGCTGATAGGGCGTGTAGGCTGTGTAAAACTCCGAACGTCCGGCCAGAGCTGGCACGACAGGCGGTATATAATGATCGTAACGTCCGCCGCCCAAAAAAGAAACGGACTGGCGCTCTGATCGGCGGCGCAATTCGTCAAGTTCCGCCAGAAGTTCTATTTCCGAAACCGGCTTAAATTCGGGGAACTCCAGATTTTTTAATTTCTCCGGCACGTCGGCAAAAAGCTCACCGATATTTTTCGCGCCAATAGTTTGGAGCATTGCCTGTATCTCGTTTTCCGTGTGCGGAAAATACGCCATCGATTTTTTTACTCGCCTATTTTTTCTTTGTACTGTGCCGCGTCGAGCAAGGTGGAAAATTCAGCCGGGTTGAAATCTTTGAGCTTGATGATCCAGCCTTCGCCGTAAGGGTCTTTGTTGACCAGCTCGGGCGATTTTTCCAGCAGCGGATTGATCGCCGAGACCGTGCCGGACAACGGCGAGTAAAGATTGGATACTGTTTTGACCGACTCCACCACGCCAAAATCGCCGTTTTGCGCGACCTGTTTGCCGACCGCCGGCATTTCCACGAAAACGATGTCACCCAGCTCGGACTGCGCGTGATCAGTGATGCCGACCAGCGCGACGCTGCCGTCGATCTTGACCCATTCGTGTTCGGCCGTGTATTTGAGTTCCTCCGGAATATTGGACATAAAACACCTCGTGAATTTTATGCGCGGATTATAAATCCGGCGCGAAATATACGCAAGTTTTACGCCTCGGTGTTGAAGCTGAAGCGGCTGGCCTCAAATTTATTTTTGGGCGAGAGCCGTGGATATTTGGCGCGCTCATCGATAATGGCGTCGATCAAGGTGTGCAGTTTGTGCATTTCCAGTGTGGACACATTTTCGGAAAGTTTGGGTTTGCCGGTGTGAATATCGATGACCGTGACGCCGTTGTCATTGATGACCTGTATGTCCTCGCGAATAACCGCGCGGCCAGGCAGGACGCTGTAGGCGGCGAATTCAGGATTGTAGCGGTCGCGCAGCGAAATGATAAACAAAAAACGCTGATTGTTACTGATGTCTTTGTCCGACGGATAAGCGATGCCGTTGGGGTGCGTGTGATACACGCCGAAAAAAATCAAGCCATGTTTTTTGGCGAACTCGTGGCCACGCAGAATATCGTCTGCGGACATGCCGAATTCTTGACGCTGATCGCCACCGGCTTGATTGTCCAGCGGCATCACGCCTTTGATGACGCCGTCAGAGGAGCCGCAGAGCACGCCGCCGGTTTCGTACGGATAATTTTCCTGCGCCTGCTGCATGATGAGGTTATATTGATGCTGGGTGATGATAAACATTTTTCTATTATAACATTTGCCGCGCGAATATCTTTTGTTTTTTCTTAACCCGAGCCTAACAATCTGCAAATTTTCTTTTAACAGAATTTCTCTAAACTTTTCCGCAACTGCAGGAAATGCAGAAAAAAACAAGGAGGAAAAAAGTATGGAAAGAAATGTGCGAAAAATTTTGGTGATAGGAGCGGTAGCGTTAAGCTCGCTGGCTGGCGCGGCGCCGGGCTGGTTTGTCCAGACCGATGTGAATCAGGATTTTAGGTATAGACTACAGACTGATACAAGGAAAGACGCTGTTAATGACGCGCCTCGTTACCGCGAGCGTATGCGCTATCGTTTGGGTATTACTTCTAAAATCGATGACGAATTTGCGGTGGGTGCACGACTGGCGACCGGCGCGTTGGAAGATACAAAATCGCGTACAGATACTTACGGCAACAACAATGCTTTTGGTGCGGCGGACATCAATTTGGAGTTGGCTTATTTGTCTTACAGCCCGAAATGGATACCGAGTGCGGTCGGCGCTTTCAA
>JAISEH010000129.1 GCA_031264205.1 Candidatus Margulisiibacteriota bacterium | reverse complement strand
TAAAGATATCCCCCTTGTTTTATTTGGCTGTAAGCTTATATCATTGCTAATAGCAATTATACTTCTTAATAGCCATTTGTCAACATACTTGCTAATAGCCTATATAATTACTTATGGATTTGCGGCAGGTTTTCATTCACAATTTAAGAAGTTTGCGGCAAAAAGCGAATTTATCCCAAATCGAATTATCTTTGAATTGCAATATGGGACTTAATTATATTGGTGAAATAGAAAACGGGCGCAAGTTTCCTTCGGTGCAGTTGATTCAAAAAATAGCGGATGTTTTGCAAGCGCCGCCGCATTTGCTTTTTTGGGATGACCAAAATAAACACAACAAAACCAGACTGCGCCCTCGGCCGATCGCCTCGGACGCTTTCAAAAAGAATATGATCGAACAACTGACCGCCGCGATTCACAAAGTCATAAAAGAATACTGAAAATATGTTAAGATTTTCACATGTCTGAAAAACCCCGTTCTTACAAAGCCGCCGGAGTCGATGTGGAGGCCGGTTATGCGGTCGTGGAAAAAATCAAAAAACACGCCGCCTCGACGCATATCCCGGGAGCGCTCGGCAATATCGGTTCTTTTGCCTGTTTTTTTCAACCGGATTTAAAAGGTTTAAAAGAACCGGTGCTCGTCGCCAGCAATGATGGCGTGGGCACGAAAGTCAAGCTGGCCGTCGCTCTCGATCAACATGACACTGTTGGCATTGATCTTGTGGCCATGTCGGTCAATGACCTGATTTGTTCCGGCGCGACGCCGCTGTTTTTTCTTGATTATATTGCTGTGCACAAAGTCGATCCGGCGCAGGTCGAGCAAATAATCGCCGGTATCGCCGAAGGCTGCCGTCAATCTGGTTGCGCGCTGATCGGTGGCGAGACAGCCGAGATGAATGATTTGTATCAACCTGGCGATTATGATCTGGCCGGTTTTGCGGTGGGTATAGTCGATAAAGCCAAAATCCTTAATGTTGAGCGCGTGCGGGTCGGCGATGTGGTGGTCGGTCTGCCGTCGTCTGGTCTGCACAGCAATGGTTACTCGCTGGCGCGCAAAGTTTTGGGTGAGGCTGATTATGCGGAAATGCTTACGCCTACGAAAATTTATGTCCAAGAAATTTTGAATTATCTGAAAAACGGCGTGGAGATACACTCTATCGCCAATATTACCGGCGGGTCATTTTACGAAAAACTGGCGCGCGCCATACCGGCTAATGTCAATGCCGTACTCGACCCGCACAGTTGGGAGCCGCCGCCGATATTTAAAAAAATACAGGCCGCCGGGCAGATCGAGCCTAAAGAAATGTACAGCGCATTCAATATGGGCATTGGCATGTGCCTGATCGTGCCGCCGAGCGAAGCCGCCAAAATCAAGGGCCAGGTTATTGGAAAAATAGCGGCAGGAAATAAAACGGTGCTAATTGAGGGCATTGGCTAACTTGGGATAATATGTAACGCGACTGGAGTGATTTGCTCCTGCTTTAATTTTCCTCGTTCTCTTGTGGTTTATAAATAGCGTTTAGCAGAACGGTTATGGACGGGAACTTGTCCACCAACTGACGGTAACATTCGTCTTTTTCTACTGTGGTCAAAGGCGCCAGAATTGTCCCGTCGTAATTAAAGAACGTGTCCAACAGCGCTTGCTTTTGTTCGTTATTTATAATGGATTTTGACAGGCCGCTTCCATAATTTTTGAGATAGCCGTTTCTGTAAAAAGCGGGAGGTATGCCTATCAAACGATCGAGCCGTCTTTGCACATCCGGACTTAATAAGCTGCGGTTGCCGTTCACCAGTTTGATCTGGGCGTCTTTTATTATTTTTAAGGGGAACTGTCTGGGGAGCCGTCGTTCTAGTCGCTGTTTGGGAAAAGACAAAAATTTTACTGATAGACTGGCTGACGATAGCATAATATCCCTTTTTAAATTTATCTCTAAAAATTTGCGTAACTCGGCAATTTTTGTTCGTGCTCGGGGATTATTATAAATTAAAGCGGCTTTATTTTCTACCGCGAAAAATTTATAAGGAGATTTTCATACTGGATTTATGACGTGTTATAATCCCTTAACTATGTTCAATCTCGCCGTCCTTATTTCCGGCCGCGGCAGTAATCTGCGGGCGATACAAAAAAATACCGAGACTGGCATTTTGCAGGGCAGAGCACAAATTGCTGTCGTGATTGCCAACAAAGCGGACGTCGCCGGCTTGGCCTTTGCCAGAGAACATGGCTTAAAAACTGTTGTTTGTCCCACAGAAAAAGAAATATTTAGCGAGTTGGCGAAATTGCCGGCTGGTTATGTGTCATATCAGCCGGATAGTGTCGAAGAAGAATTGTCTCGAAGCGAAATAGACTTGATTTGCCTGGCAGGATTTATGCGAGTGCTTTCTCTCGAGTTTATTAAAAAATATGCCGGTAAAATAATCAATATTCACCCGACGCTTTTGCCGAAATATCCCGGACTGCATGTGCACGAAAAAGTCCTGGCGGCCGGCGAAAAAGAATCCGGCTGCACAGTGCATTATGTGGACGCCGGTGTGGACACCGGAAAAATTATCGCGCAAAAAAAAGTCCCGGTGCTGCCTGGCGATACGCCGGACACGCTGGCTGCGCGCGTGCTGGAGCAAGAGCATCTTTTGTATTCGCAAGTGATTTTGCAGATAATAGAAAGGAGCGTTGATGCAGAAAATCAAAGAGAATAATTTAGAGGAAATTCTGGCTGTTCACGAGGGCGGCAAGATCAATGTCGCCAGCAACGCGCCGATAAGCGATTACGAAACTTTGTCTATGGTTTACACCCCCGGCGTGGCCAAAGTCTGCAAAGCTGTCGAGACCGATCCCGCGCTCGCCAAAAAATACACTATTGCCGGTAACACTGTCGCTATTGTGACAGACGGCACGGCGGTGCTGGGACTGGGCGACATCGGCGCGCTGGCCGGACTGCCGGTCATGGAAGGCAAAGCCGCGCTGTTCCGTGAATTCGGCGGCGTGAATGCTTTTCCGATACTGCTGGATACTAAAGACACGAATAAAATTGTCGAGACGATCCTGCACATCGCGCCGACTTTTGCCGGTATAAATCTGGAGGACATTTCCGCGCCGCGCTGTTTTGAGATAGAACGCCGCTTAAAGGAAAAATTAAACATTCCGGTTTTTCATGATGACCAGCACGGCACAGCTGTCGTAACACTGGCCGGTCTGCTCAATGCGCTCCAAGTTGTCGGTAAAAAACTGGAGGACGCAAAGATCGTTATCAATGGTGCGGGCGCGGCCGGTATAGCTATTGCCAGACTGCTGCTGACCTCCGGCGCGCGGCAGATCGTCTTGTGCGACCGCGAGGGAGCGATCTACGAGGGACGCGCGGGACTGAACCCCGAAAAAACGCTGCTAGCCGCGCTGACCAATAAAGAAAAATTGTCAGGTGACGTAAACAAAATTTTGGCCGGACAGGATGTGTTTATTGGCGTGTCGGCCAAAGATGTCCTGACTGTTGCGGCAGTGCAAAGCATGAACAAAAATTCGATAGTATTTGCCATGGCCAATCCTGATCCGGAAATAAGACCGGAGTTAATAACCGACAGCGCGGCGGTCATTGCCACCGGACGTTCGGACTATCCCCATCAGATCAATAATGTGCTGTGTTTTCCGGGACTGTTCAACGGGGCTTTTGCCGCGCGCGCGACGGACATCACGCAAGCAATGTGCCTCGCGGCCGCGCGCGCGATCGCCGCCTGCGTCACGGAAAAAGATTTGCGTCGGGACAACATTATCCCGTCGGTGTTCGATAAAAATGTCGCAGAGAGTGTAGCCGACGCAGTGG
>JAISEH010000088.1 GCA_031264205.1 Candidatus Margulisiibacteriota bacterium | reverse complement strand
CAAAAACTCCGCCGCGTCCTGCCAAGTGGCAATCCCGCCCATACCAATGACGGGGATTTTGACCGCGCGCGCGACCTGCCAGACCATGCGCAGAGCGACTGGTTTGACCGCGGGGCCGGACAGACCGCCGGTGATCGTGGAAAGTTTCGGCGTTTGTGTCTCCACATCGATCGCCATACCCAGCAAAGTATTGATGAGCGACACCGCGTCGGCTCCGGCCTCCTCCACCGCCCGCGCGATAGACGCTATGTCCGTCACATTGGGCGAGAGCTTGACGATCAGCGGTTTGTCGCAAAAACGTTTGACCGCGCGCACCAGTCCGGCGGCCGTGACCGGATCAGTGCCGTAAGCCATACCGCCGGATTTTACATTGGGACAAGAAATGTTCAGTTCTATGGCCGCGACAGCTTTTTGGCCGCGCAGTTTTTGAATGACCGCCGCGTAATCTTCCGGCGTCGAACCGCTGACATTGACGACGACTGCGGTGTTTAGCTTGGCCAGGCGCGGCAAATGCTCGGTGATAAGATAATCCACGCCGTTGTTTTGCAAGCCGACAGCGTTGAGCAGGCCGGACGGCGTCTCGGCCAGACGCGGCGCCGGATTGCCTTGGCGCGGCTCCAGCGTCGTGCCTTTGACCACGAGGCCGCCGAGTTTTTCGACGTCGAGAAAATCCGCGAACTCTTCGCCGTGGCCGTAAGTCCCTGACGCGGCCAGCACCGGATTTTTGAGTTTCAAACCGGCAATATTTACGCGCAAATCTACCATGGCAACTCCTCCACACGAAAAACCGGCCCCGTCGTGCAAACGCAAACATGACCGGCCTGACGGGTATTTGTCACGCAGCCCAGACAGGCGCCGACACCGCAGGCCATTACAGACTCCAGCGAGACCTGCAATTCAAATTTTTTCTCCTGCGCCAGTTTATGCAGACTTTTTAGCATAGGCTCCGGACCGCAGGCGTAAACCACGTGCTCGGCGGACAGATCTTTTAATTCCGCGGTGACCAAACCCTGAAGACCCAGACTGCCGTCCTCGGTCGTGATCCGCACCTCGGCATACCGCGCAAAAATTTCCTGACGCACGATGTCGTCCTTCGTCCGGCCGCCGAGGACAACCGTCGGTTTATTTTTTAATTGTCTGGCCAGCAGCAGCAAGGGCGCGCTACCGCAGCCGCCGCCGACCAGCACAGCTTTTTTATTTGACGGCCGGAAACCCTGTCCCAGCGGATACAGCAGCGAAATTTCAGCGCCGGTTTTTAAGGCCGCCAGACCGCGCGTGCCGACGCCGACAATTTTTATTAAAAAACTTAAGACCGAGCCGTCAACATCATGCACCGAAAAAGGCCGCCGCAAAAACACATCCGGCGCGGACAGCATGGCAAATTGTCCGGCGGACACTTCGGCGTTTTCGCCAACATCCACGGCCAGCAGCAAATAAGCGGGATTGAGCAATTCTGCGGAAACGACCACGGCGGAGACTAATTTTTTCATCGCTTCATTATATAACAAAATCTTTGCAACAGCGCTCCGCCGCTTACGATATAATTATAGGGTGTGATGATGCAAACCAAACAGATAGCCATGCCGCTGGATCTGGAGCTGGAAATGAATTTTCCAAAAGCCGCTTGCCTATTGGATCCACCGCTGGCTGAAAAATTGAAACACCTCGACGCCAAATTGGTACGGACAGCCAATGTAGTTTTCTCAAACATTTTTAAGAATGCGTCGATTTATTGGTCGTTCTGGGATCTGTATAACACTATAGATGAAATCTCCAGTCATCTTTGGCTTATCAGCAAGAACAATCCGGTTTTCTCTAACGCCGCACCGGAAATAATCGAAAAGAACCATGACATTTACTTGCGGGCCAAGGAAAATACCCAGCGGCTCGAAACCCTTACGTGGGAGATTCCCCACGTTGATACTATAAAAGCTATCAATGAGCTGCTCAAGGAAAAATTTACCGACCAGCTGCAAAAAAAATTTATCCAAGACATAAAAACCATCCACGCCTGGATCAAACATTTGTTAAAACTTGCCGCGGACGCCGAGCAAACAAAAAATTAAAAATCAAGCTATAATCCCGCCATGAGTTGGCGGCTAAAACTCGCGGTATTTTTAATGCTGATCTCTGTGCTGGCCTGGCCGGCTCTGGCTGTTTCGCCATGGGTGCCCCTGAACGAAAAAGGCAAGGCGGTTTTCGCGGTCGGCGCGTTTCTTTTTGGCCAGATCACCTGGAATGTCGGACTGATCATCGGCGGCGTGGAAGCCGTGGCCAAGCGCAAGGAAATCCTGGCGTGGCTTAAAAAGATTTTTAAGAAATAGCCAAAATCCGCTTGCCAGCCGGAGAGATTTTCCGCTAAAATAAAGTCAGAGCAGTAAGGAAGGAACAGTTATGTCCCCGCTGCTTGGTTTTTCGTTTTGTCCCGATTTTTCTTTTTTGCGTCTGCAGGCTCTGCTCAAAAAATATCCTCTGGAAAATATTTGGTCAAATTTTACGGCGCGGGATTTGCAGGAACTCGGCCTGAAGCCGGCGCGCGTTGCCGAGATTTTGCAATTGCGGGACACGCTGAATTTGGCCAAATATCAGGAACGTTTACAGCGTC
>JAISEH010000080.1 GCA_031264205.1 Candidatus Margulisiibacteriota bacterium | reverse complement strand
CGCTGATCCTGGGCTGGCTAAACGCTCTGACCAAAACCAGAATTTGGAGTCTGCGTTACAATCTGGAACTCTGGCGTTTGCTCAACGCGCTGACTTTTTTGCTGATCTTTGTCTGGCTGCGAATCGACTGGACTGTGCTGGGCGCGGCGGCCGTGCTGCTGGTTTTGCGTCTGGCAGTTTTTTATCTCTACAATTTTTTGGCGCGGCGTTATCTTTTTGGCACGGATTTTTGCCGGAGAATAGCCTATGGCCTGCGCATCAGCGACGGCGCGCTGATCCTGCTGCTCTGGGCTTTTAATATAGATCAGTTGATTTTGTCTGCAGCCGTGCTGACCGCGCTGGCGGAAAATCTTTTTTATCCGCTGATCCTGCGGCGCATTTTGAAACAATCCGGCGAATTGACCGCGTGAGATTCGATATAATTAAACGCGAGGGCGGCCACTGGCCGCCCTCTTTTTCCAGAAAAGCGTTTAGGCTTTTAGTTTATATAACTAAGTGTATATGACGAAAGTTGTCCACTTGTTACGGTAAACACACAGCTTACAAAATAAGTTGCCGTGCTGCCGTTCCAACCACCAAATTTTAAGGTATAAGTTCCCTCATCAAATGTAGAATTGGCATTTGTTCCTTTTACCTCACCCGACCAAAGCAGCCACCATTTGTTGGCGGCAACAGAACCGTTCCACGGTATGTTATTACTTGTGTAATATTCCAGAATCGCTCCTCCGCCTGACATATTAAACAAACCGACCAGGCTCGGCTTTGCCGCGTCTGTGTTACTCACATACGGGCTATCCTCTGGGGGCTTTCCGCCTGATGCCGGATTTGGAAATGAATTACAAAATGCTATTATGTCTGCTCCTGCTGAAAATATTGACATATCAAGCCATCTCAATGTATAGGCGTCTTTGATAAATGTTACGCCCTTGCCCTTTATTTGTCCTGAAGAGCCTCTTGTTAATGTAGCGCCTTCATCGACGTTCAGCGTGGCACCTTCACCTATGGTCAAAGTTTTTCCAGCGGGAATAGTCACATTGTCGGTGATAGTAATATTTCCCGAGATGATAACGTCATCTACATTGTTGAGTGCGTTCAGCAACTCGTCAATAGTTTCGACCGTATCCGAAGTTCTTTGATAGGAATTGCCGCCGCCTCCACTGCTCCCGCCGCCGCTCGCGGTCTTGCCGCAGCCGGCGAGGGTCAGACCGAGCGCCAGTATGGTCAGGGATATAAATAATTTTTGCCAATTTATGTTCATTAGTAATACTCCTTTTTTTTAATTTGATTTTTGCTGCCAAATAACAAAAAGAAACGCAAGTATTTTTAATCTTACTTGCCGCACCTCCAGTAATTATTTTCCTCCGCAGAGAAATTGCGCACGGGGCACAAATGACATGAACTTATTATGGAAATTGTAGCGGGGGGGGGGGGTAAGTCAAGAGTATATTTATGGCTTATCTACGCTAAAAAAGTACGTCTGTGAAACAAAATGTTTCACGGAAATGTATTAGAAAAGTAATTCAGGAACTTTTTTGAAATAAATTTCTGCACCTGCCGTCGTTATGCTTTAAACGCGGCAAATATCTTTACCCTCGCGAACACGGCATAGCACTGAAGGTTACGTTCGCTCCGGGCAAAATATTTGCCGCGCTTAAATAGGACGAGGTTGAGAGCGAATATTTTGCCGTAAGCGAGTTTTGGCTCGAACTTAACAAGCGAAGCGAAGTTAAGTGAGAGGCCACGGCTCGCGGCGGCAAAGATATTCGCTCGAATCCATTGTAGCCATGAAGGTAAAGATATTTGCCGCGCTAGATCCGCTTCGCACAGCGATCATAATGGCGCCAGCGGTTTTCATCGCTGGCACCAAAACGTCATTATTCTATAATCCTTTTGGAAAATATTTTTCTAAGGGTATATAACTTTTGTTAAACATTTTTAAATCTTTACTCAAGTTTTCCAAAGGATCCATCATTCTAATAAAAGAATGTGCTTCAAATTTCTCCCAATTCATGACAAGTGCCATGTCAATAATCAAATTGGCCAATTTATCCGCTTTGACTTGTTCGCCTTTGTTTTTTACACTGAAATATTCCTCAACAATATCTTCAAAAAAATTGAATCTTTTCTCCGGATCGTTAATTATCTTCTCCATATCTTCTCTTGTTATTTTACCGTCCGGTTCATCAACAACCTTCGCGGTATCCCATTTACTTAAAGCTCCTGTCGCATCTAAATTTATTCCGTTTATTCCTGACATAAAAATCACTTCTCCTTTGTAAGCTCATCTAGTATCTCTAGCTTATTGCCTAAAAAACAAAAAACCAAAATCAAAAGGCATCACAGCATAGGCATCACCTCGTTGTAGCACTCAATTTTTTAGGCGTTAATTTATATTTTACACTCGGGGGGGGGGGGGGTAACTGTTAAGTAAATGTTAGTGACGTATTCTCTCCTACTTTATTATATAACACTATATACCCACTTTTTTAAAAATTATACCTGTCGCCAATGCGACAGGTACTTCCGCGCGCGTATTGAGACTCGCGCGCGGTCGTACCATAATAGCAGGATTTATTTGCCGCTCCTGCGCACAGGTACTTCCTCCGCGACTTGAGGTCGCTGTAACGTCGCTTCGCTTGTTGCTCTCACTTCACGTTGCTCGTTTTACTCGCTTGTGAAGTTCGAGGCGGCCGTACCATTACTGGACTTTGCGTTGATTATTCTGCAAAAGCGCTGTCTCTGCATTATAAATTTTTTCTAATTCAGCCTTATAAGGAGAATTCAGCATAACCGTCCGCAATTCTTTTAAATAGCCTGCCACAACATCATTTTGCACAGCAATTACATCAGTATAATTTCTCCAATTCGGCTTATTCAAAAGATTCTCGCTGGCAAGATTATTTATCACAGCCTCATCAATTATTCCCTGCACGCCTTCCGGCAAACTATTACGCAAGTCAATAAGCACAGGATACTTATCTGTAACACTATCATAATACATTACAAAATTTTCATCCGCATATTCAGCAAGCTTAGTTTTCAAAGCTTCGGACATCACATCAATACCATAGGCAGCAGAAAGCTCATTCACCTTACTGAAAAATTCAATTAGAAAACCATATTCTTCCGCACTTAATTTCTTATCCTCGCCAAGCAAAGAAATAAGATTATTTGTTTCAGCCTCGTCCACCTGTTTGTCTTGCAAAATAACCTCACCGTAATTACTTAAAACCATCATATTTACTTCATTAATATTCATAAAAAATCACTCCTTTTATTTTAATCAAGAACATTTCCGATCTTGTACAAATCTATCGCAAGTAATTTAGTTTTGTTGCATTTATTTTTTCTGTTGCGTTTTTTCTGCTTTATCGGAAAATTATAAACCGGACAGAATACCGGCAGCTTCCAGCTCCTCGACAAGACGCGCAGCGCGATTGTAGCCGATGCGGAATTTGCGCTGAATATAAGAAATGGATTTTTTGCCGGTGGACTGCACAAGCTGCGCCGCTTGATCAAAAAGTACATCTTTGCCGTCATTGCGCACATTTGGCCCGCCTGAGCCGGCCGCGGCGGTTTTGCTTTCGTCTTCAGACTGCTCGGCCTGTGCGCGTAATTTACCCAGATCCAGCTCATAAGCCGGCGGGGATTGCGCGCGAATAAAATGCGTCACTTGATTGATCTCTTCATCGGAAACAAACACGCCCTGCACACGCCGGATCTGCCGCGCGCCGAGCGGCGAATAAAGCATATCGCCTTTGCCGAGCAGTTTTTCCGCGCCCATGCCGTCAATGATCGTGCGCGAGTCAATCTGCGACTTGACGGCAAAAGCGACGCGCGACGGCACATTGGCTTTGATCAGGCCGGTAATCACATCCACCGAGGGACGCTGCGTGGCGATCACCAAATGCAAACCGGCCGCGCGGCCTTTGGCGGCCAGACGATTGATGGACTCTTCCACAGTTTTGGAAGCGACCAGCATCAAATCCGCCAGCTCGTCGATAATTATCACTACAAATGGCAGATGTTTGCCAGGCCGGCGGTTAAAATCTTCGATATTACGCGCGCCGACTTTTTTGAATTCTTCGTAGCGGCTTTCCATTTCCGGCAACGCCCAGTGTTTCAAAACGATCTGCGCCATTTGCGCATCATCAACCACCGGCGCGACTAAATGCGGCAGATCATTGTAAACGCTCAACTCCACTTTTTTGGGATCGATCATCACAAAACGCACGTCTTGCGGCGCGGATTTGAGCAGGATCGACATGATCAGCGAATTGACGCAAACCGATTTGCCGGAGCCGGTCGCGCCGGCGATGAGCAGATGCGGCATATCCGGCAACGCGCAAAAAACCGGACTACCGGCTATATCCAGACCCAACGCCGTGGTCAGTGGATGGCGGCTGAATTCCGGCTGGCCGGCCAGCTCCGAAAGATTGACCGGACGCGACACTTGATTGGGCACCTCAATGCCGACCACAGATTTGCCGGGCACCGGCGCCTCGATGCGCACCGCCGCGGCCATATTCAAAGAAATATCATCAGCCAGACTGGCGATTTTATTCACACGCACGCCGTGGCCGGGTGTCAATTCATAACGCGTCACCGACGGACCCTGACAAACATTGGTCACCGCGGCCTTGACGTTAAAACTGGCCAGCGTGTTTTCCAGTAATTGCTTGTCCTGATAAAACTGTGCCGCCTGCCGCCGCTGAGTCTCGCGCGGATCGACCGGCGGCCGCAGGAGTTTCAGAGGCGGAAATTTATAATTACCGGCACGGCTGATATATCGAGGCGTGGTTGGTTTAAAGACAACGGCCGCCGCCCGGGTCTGCCGGACTGCTGGTTTGGGCGGAACGACTTGCTGCCGCGCGGACGGCGGAGTTTGCGGCGCGCGCGGAGGGAGTGGAGCTATTCTCTGCGGTCCGGGCGCGCGCGAGGGCGTTGGATGTTTCGGCGGCGCGCTTTCGCTGACAAAAGTTTTATATAGAAAAAATACAAAATTTTTCACAGTGCAGTTGAGCATCAACAGCACGGACATCCAGAGCAAAATCAGAAGACAAAAATACGCGCCGATCACACCAAAATAATGTTTGAGAATATTCGCCGTAAATCCGCCCAGCGCGCCGCCGCGCCAGACAAAAAGTTCGCACATCGCGCTAAAGACCAGCAAAAAAAGCGCCGCGCCGCTGATACGCCAGCCGGCATGTTTAATCCCGCGCCGGAAGATCAACCAGACAATTATCAAAAGCAGAATCGGCGGCGCGGCGTACAGACCGCCCCCCCAAAGAAAATCCAAACCCTGCCACAGAAAATCCCCCAATTTATTCATCGTTTAAGTTCTCTGAAAATCATCTGCGTAACGGACAATGTCGTCCTCGCCAAAATAATCGCCGGTCTGCGTCTCGACGACCACCAAATCTACCTCGCCTTTATTTTCCAGACGATGCTTCGCGCCGATCGGTATAAACACATGTTGTCCTTTGTCCAAAATCAAAAACTCGTCGTCGATCTCCACATAAGCCTGTCCGGCCACGACCACCCAGTTTTCACTGCGCCGTTTATGCGACTGCAAACTCAAGCGTTTTTGCGGACGGACAGTCAAAGTTTTTACTTTGTAATTCACATTGTCCAGCAAAACTTCAAAACTGCCCCACGGCCGATTTTCTACATAATTATTTGCCATACTGCCTCTCATAATATTTTTGATAATCGCCGGACTTTACGGAAGCCACCC
>JAISEH010000145.1 GCA_031264205.1 Candidatus Margulisiibacteriota bacterium | reverse complement strand
AGTCAAGATTGCCGAGCTTGACGAGCAGGACAAAAAATTCTTGACCGCCGGTCTGCCGGTGTTTTTGCAAAAAATTCAGCGCGAGCAGTTATTGACCCAGCTCAAAGACCTGACTCAGTGGAAAAAAATCGTCGCCAAGTCTTACGCCGAACGCGCCGCCGCGAAATCTCCAGCCGGCGCGGTACGAAATTTTCATAAAAGCGAATGGCTGCAAAATGTGCCGGGTGGAATTTTCGGCGATATTTATCCTGACGACAGCCGCGTGGTTACGTTGGTCAATCATGCCGAGGATCGCCTGCGCATACCGGAATGGAAAAATTACATTTATGCCGCGCCTTGCGAGTCGGCCTGTCCTGCCGGTATTCCTTCGCAGGTACGCTTTGCGCTGCTGCGTCAGAATAAAATAGAAGAAGCCTACCGGCTGATCTTGGAATATACGCCGTTTCCGGGCGCGGTCTGCGGCGCGGTTTGTCCCAATCCGTGCATGGAGGCCTGCTCGCGTTGCCGTGTGGACACGTCGCTCAATATTAAAGCGCTCGGCACCTTTAGCGCGGATATTCCGCCGCCGCAAATCGCCGCGGCGACCGGCCAAAAAATCGCCGTGGTTGGCGCGGGTGTGGGCGGCCTGACCGCGGCCTGGCTTTTGCGTCTGCGCGGCCATGCCGTGACTGTTTACGAAAAAGACGCGCAGATCGGCGGCAAACTTTTTCACGCGGTTTCGCGCGAGCGGCTCAGTTTTGAAGTTTTGCAAAAAGAATTGAAACGTTTGCAGTCTGTCGGCATTGAGTTCAAGACCAATACGCCGGTTGACCAAAAACTGTATAAAAAACTCAAAAAAGATTATGACTTTGTCGTGCTGGCGTTCGGCGCCTATCAGCCGAAAACTCCGCCGTGGCCGGGCAAAGAAAAAATCTTACCTTCGCTGGAATTTTTGCGGCGGGTAAATAATGGCGAAAAGCCCCCGATCGGCGAAAAAGTAGTCGTGATCGGCTGCGGCAATTCCGGTATGGACGTCATATTTGGCGCGTACGCCTGCGGCGCCAAAGAAGTGACGGCCATCGATGTGCAAAAACCCTCGGCTTTTGCGGAAGAGATCGCGCGCGCGGAAACTCTCGGTGCTAAACTGCTCTGGCCGGCTTTTACGGAAGCGATCACCGATACCGGCGTGAAATTAAAAGACGGGCGTTTGCTGCCGACGGATACAGTGATCGTTGCGATCGGCGAGGCGCCGGTCCTGGACGGCCTGCTGGACAAGCCGGAGCTGGAGCGCGGTTATTTGAAGACCGGCGCCGACCGTTTGTACGAGAGCAATGTTTACGCGATCGGCGATTTGACCAAACTTGGCCTATTGGTCGAGGCGATCGGCGGCGGACGCGAAGCCGCATTACGCATTCACGCCGCGCTGACCAATACCGAGTATCTTGCGCCGAAAACTGTGCTCGCGCCGGACAAACTGGCGCTGGAATATTTTGTCCAGGAGGAAAATCCTGCCGCGGTTTGCGAGCCGGTCAAAGAAGCCCTGCGTTGCATAAGCTGCGGGACTTGCCGCGACTGCCAGATGTGTCTCAAGTCTTGCCCGGAAAACGCGATCACGCGTGAGGTCGAGGACGGCGGCGCTTACAAATATGTTTCCGCGCCGCAGAAATGCATAGGCTGCGGTGTTTGCGCCGGCGTATGTCCTTGCGGCATTTGGACGCTGAAAGATAATCCGCTCTGATTTTTACTTCGGACTTTTGCTCAAATTTTCAGAGCCGTTTTTGGTGACGATGAGCATGTCCTCGATGCGTACACCGCCAAGTCCCTTGATGTACACGCCGGGTTCGATAGTGATGACCTGTCCGGCTTTTAAAATTTCTTGGGATTTGTGAGAGATCCGCGGCCGCTGATGGATTTTTAAACCCACGCCATGGCCGGTGCTGTGCGTGAAATATTTGGCTAAGCGATGTTTTTTTAATAGATCGCGGCCTTTTTGGTCGATGTCCGCCACGCGCGCGCCGGCTTTGATCAGACCGATTTGTTTTTTCTGCGCGGCCAAAACTATTTTATAAATTTTTTGCAATCTTTTAAGCGGTCTGCCGAGAAAAAAAGTCCGCGTCAGGTCCGAACAATAACCGCGATAACGCGCGCCCATGTCGATATAGACAATGTCGTTAGCGCCGATTTTCTTTTTACTGGACGGCCCATGAAACAGCGCGGTGCGTTTGCCCGAGCAGACTATCGGCGTGAAAGCCATGCGCGTGTCGCCGCCGTGTTTGACGATCAGCCTTTTGATTTTGTCCGCGACCTGTTTTTCGGTTAGTCCGGCGCGGATAAATTGGCGGATTTCCGCAAAAACATTGTCCGTGATTTTCTGCGCTTGCCGGATAGCCTGTAAGCGATTCATAGGCCGAGAATATACTTCAGCGCCAGGCGATAAGAGTCTTTGCCGAACCCGGCGATCTGGCCGAGGCAAACCGGCGCGATGACGGACTCGCGGCGAAATTTTTCCCGCGCGTGAATGTTGGAGAGATGCACTTCGATGACTTTGGCCTTGATGCCGCTGATCGCGTCGCGCAACGCTATGCTGTAATGCGTATAAGCGCCGGCGTTGAGAATAATGTAGTCAAATTTTTTGCGGCTGTCCTGAATTTGGCTGACGATTTCGCCTTCGATATTGGATTGGAAAAATTCAATAGCGGCTTTGTTTTTCTTGGCGATAGAAGCCAGATCAGCATTGATAGCCGCCAGCGTGGTTTTGCCGTAAATTTTTTTCTCGCGGCTGCCCAGCAGATTAAGATTCGGCCCGTGAATAACCAGAATTTTCATTGTTTGCTCCTTATGGTTTGCCGCTCCGCTCAATTTTTAAATAACGGCCAAGGCCCGAACTATTTCCGCATATTCTACCGGACAAATAATCGGTTTGCCTATAGCTTGGAGCAAGACCATGCGCAGCCGACTGTCCGCGACTTTTTTGTCGCTTTGCATAATGCGGTAAATCTGCTCAGGATTGAGACGGCGGCCGGTGTGCGTAGGCAAGCCCAGTTTTAGAAAAAGTTTTTGTAATTTGTCCAGAATCTGCCGGGGCAAATAGCCACGCATTATGGAAATATGTGTCGCGCCCAGCGCGCCCAGCGCGACAGCCTCGCCGTGGCTGATGCGATAATGTGAAATTGTTTCCAGCGCGTGGCCGATAGTGTGGCCGAAATTCAAGATCGCGCGCCGATCGTTTTCACGCTCGTCAGCGCTGACTATTTGGGATTTAA
>JAISEH010000128.1 GCA_031264205.1 Candidatus Margulisiibacteriota bacterium | reverse complement strand
CTATGTCATATATGATGTTATATTTCGTAATTTTCTCATTTCCGTCCGCGTCATGATCCACGGTGGAAAATACCAGTTTTAATTGATCATTACCTGGCATAGTTGTTAGTTCCATGCTGTTCTTAACAATCTCTAATTTATTATTCACCATTCTAAACCCCACCTTAAAATCACCTTTCCAATTACCAAAATCCGGTAGTTCGCCAGCTTGGCCAAATCTGCCATCATTCGGCGGATAATGCATCACCATCTCGGCAAAACTCATTAAGCCCTTGTCCTCATCTCCAGCTTCTTGTATGCGTTCTTGCATATCCCCTTGGATCAACCTTAAAGCTTCCTTTTTGTAATCACCGTCAAATAACTCTATGTCCTCCGAGGTAAGCTCATAAATATCCCGCAAGGTCGCCATTGGTATATCGTGCATCTCTGGCGAATTTTGCGCGGAAGTTCCTCTAATTTTTTGGACAATCTCCTGTTCTAACCGCCTAAAGTCCAGATCAAATATTTTTCCGTTTTCCGGTCTGGGCTCCTCGACCCACGCTGTTCTTGATATTGTGGCTTCAACTATTGCCTTATGTGTATCTGGATCATTCCGGTCAACATCCAGTGTCAACAACGGCGTAACTGATGTATCTTTATACGCACCAGTATTATTATTAACTATATCCAAGTCGCCTGCTTGAACTTGAATAATGAAATTAGGACGTTCCCTATTAAAAAAATCGTAAAACGAATTTATCAAACCAGCATTACGTGTATCACCTAGAATCCCTTGTCTCGTTGGTCTTGTTGTTTTACTTTCCGCGCTAGAACGATAGAATTCGTCACTTGTCGTTACACTGGCTTCTACTTTATAAGGCGGTCTGACTTCTTTCGGCTGTTGTGCATGATCGGTAATAAAATTCCGCATTCCAGCTGAACTATAATTATTACCATTTACATCAACCACAAAAATCCCCCATAACAGACTTTTACTATACTTACTATACTAAATTATCGGCACAACGAGATTAATAAATGCATTGATTTTTTATCATGTTTTAAACAAACTGCCCCAAATTACACAAAAAACAGGCGCATGAGGTTGCCTTGTGTCGCATTTTTCGGAACAGTGTAATAGAAAGGGAGTGTAATCGAATTAACAGACATCATTGAAAATGCATTAAAACCACTAAGCGATAACGCTCGGGATGCCTTGCAGGGCTCGCCTGAACGTCAACTCTGGCTGGCGTTCTGCGACGAGGCTCGAACCATCGGCCAAAATAATACCACAGACGTTAAATCTCCATGAAACACTTTATTATTCATTACTTGCTGTTATACAAAAACGACGGATTGGCGCCTTGTTTGCGCAGATGCTCTTCATATGTGTTGGAAAAAACCGAAGTCCCGTCACCTTTGGCAAAAAAATATAAGTACGCGGTCTTCGGCGTGTTTACAATCGCATCGACAGCGTTCAGCCCCGGTGAGCAGATCGGACTTGGTGGCAAATCGTAATTTTTGTAAGTGTTGTACGGCGATTTGATCTCCAAATCTTTATACAGCACATTTTTTTTGCGCGGATTGCCCAGCGCGTATTTGATCGTCGGACAAGACCCCAGATGCATACGGATACGCAGGCGATTGTAATACACGCCGGCAATGAGCGGCATCTCCTCCTTGAATACCGCCTCTTTTTCCACGATCGAGGCCAGCGTCAGCAGCTCATGAATATTGTAAACGCCAGCCGCCGCTTGTAGCCGCGGATAGATTTTTTTCTCAAAACGCCCTAGCATAAAATCCAGCACAGCCTGCGGTGTGGTGTCTTCGGCAAAAATATACGTGTCGGGATACAGATAGCCTTCGAAAAAAACCGCGCCGGTCAATTTATTGTCCGCCAGAAAAGCATAACGCTCGCGCCAGAGCCGCGGCTCGTACGCGGCAAAATAATCCGCAAAAGCTTTTTTGCTGACCACGCCAGCTTTATCGAGCACGCTGATTATTTCCTGCAGAGAATATCCTTCGGGGATCACCACCTGTTTTGACGAGGTCAAACTCAAACCATGCCGTTCGCCCAGAGTTTCCATAATTCTTTTTAGCGACATGCTCGGCGCCAGCATAAATTCACCGGCGTGAATTTTGCGGTCATAACGCCCCAAACGCACCGCCAGTTTGGTGTTAAATTTATTCCGTATCAAGCCGTTGGCGTGCAGCGCGGCCAACACTTCATGCGCCGTATTATTTTTTTGTATTTTGATTAAAAAAGTCCGCCGCGAAAAACTATTGTCCACACCTAAAAAAATCGTCGACCAAAACGTTAACAGCAAAGCCACCGGCAGCGTGTAGCGATAAAAAATCCGTTGCAGATATTTTTTGTTTTTTCTCCAAGACAGAGCGACCTGACGCCGGTATTTTTTTAAATTATTGCGCATTTTTTTTCCTTCAAATAATTTTCCAGCAAAATACAGGCCGCCAGCGAGTCAACTTTTGTCCGGCGCTCGCGGGAGGACAGTCCGTATTGTAACATCATCTTATGCGCTTCCGCGGTGGATAAACGCTCATCATAAAACTCGACCGGCAAATTTAGCGCCGCCAGCTCTTCCGCAAATTTACGTGCTTTTTGCGCGGCGCTTTCTTCCCGTCCGGACAAAGTCACCGGCAAACCCAGAATTATTTTTTGAATATTTCTGTCTTGAATAATCTGCCGTAATTTTTTTATTTTCTCCGAATTATTCTCGATAAAATCCAGCGGCGCGCTGATGCCGAGCTGATTACTGGCGGCCAGACCGATCCTTTTGCTACCGTAATCAATAGCCAGAATATTGGTCATTTCGGCTCCGCTCAATAACCGACCAGATCAACAGCCGCCTGCAACGCTGCCGGCAAACCGTCCGGTTTAGCGCCGCCGGCCTGCGCCAGATCTGGTTTGCCGCCGCCGCGGCCGGCTATCAATGGAGCGATCTTTTGGATGATTTTATTGGCGTTAAATTCCGGTGTTTGATATTTCGGCGTAACCGCGGCCAGTAAAAGCGCTTTGCCGGCATCCACCGCGCCCAGCACGACCACGCCTTCGCCCAGAGAATTGCGCAGACTGTCCGCCACGGCGGCAGCGGCGGCGCGGTCAGCCTCGCCGATATTTACCGCGATGACCGGAATATTTTTTATTTCTTTTTTCTGCCGCGCGTATTCACCGACTTTGGCCAAAGCCGTCTGCAATTTTTGTTTTTCCAGCTGTTTCTGTTCGTTTTTTAACTGTTCTTTTTTCCGCTCAATATCCTGATAGCCCTCTTGCAATTGCTCGTCCAATTCAGGCGGCGCGGCCTGCGCGTCAAACTGCATTTCCGGCAAGTCCAATTTATTTAAATCCGCGTTCAGTTTGGCAAATTCCTGCGCATAATAAACCGGCGCCGCGTCACCGGCCACCGCTTCAATGCGCCGTATGCCCGTGGACAACGCCGATTCAGAAATCAATTTAAAAACTTTGATCTCGCCGGTATTGGCAACATGATGTCCGGCGCAAAATTCTTTGGAAAAATCCTCGATCGCCACCACGCGGACCACAGCGCCGTATTTTTCGCCAAACAAGGACATAGCGCCGCTGGCCTTGGCCTCCTGTATGGGCATTTCTTTGATAACTAAATCTATATTCTTTTTTATTTCGACATTGACCAGAGTTTCCACTTTTTGTTTTTCCTCCGGCGTCAGGGCTTGAAAATGATTGAAATCAAAACGCAATTTTTCCGGCGCGACCATGGAGCCGGCTTGCGTGGCGTGTTTGCCCAGCACTTTTTGCAAAGCGGCGTGGAGCAAATGCGTGGCGGTGTGATGTCTGGCCATGGCTTGCCTGGCGCCCTCGTCGCCGCCCTCCAGCACGATCTCTCCGCCAACTCCGCTTTTGGCACCCAATCCGGCGGCGCGAGCTTTGTCGCGCTGTTTTTGCATCTCCGCGTCAAAACCGGCCAGGTCTACAGTCAGACCTTGCTCCGCGGCCAGCATCGCCGTCAAGTCGACCGGAAATCCGTAAGTGTCATAAAGTTTAAAAACTTCCGCGCCGGAAATAATTTTCCGGCCGGACTTTTGATTTTGCGCCGTTATTTCCGCAAACAACTCCAGCCCGCGGTCGAGAGTTTTATTGAAAGCCTGCTCCTCAGCCTGCAAAATTTTTTCCACATACTCGCGCTTGTCTTTGATTTCCGGAAAAACAGCGCCCATGGTTTCCGCCAGCACACCGACCATGCGGTAAAGAAATGGCTCGCGCAAACCCAGCTTGCGGCCGTAACGCGCGGCTCGGCGTAAAACGCGGCGCAGCACGTAACCGCGGCCGTCATTGGCCGGCAAGATACCGTCGGCAATCGCAAAAGACAACATGCGCAGATGATCGGCGATCACGCGATGCGGCATACCGCTCAAATCCGGCTGATACGGCGCGCCGGAAATTTTTTCCGCTTCTTTAATCAACGGAATAAAAATATCCGTGTCGTAATTGGAAGAAACATTCTGCAAGACCGCGCAGACGCGCTCAAAACCCATGCCGGTATCGACATGTTTTTTCGGCAGGTCTTTCAATTTGCCGTCCGCACCGCGCTCGTATTGCATGAAAACCAAATTCCACAGCTCAATAAAACGCGCGCAGCCGCCATTCACGCCGCAGATGTGGCCAGGCTCGTCCTTTTTGTCGCAGCGGTCTACGCCCAGATCGATGTGTATTTCCGAGCAGGGTCCGCAGGGTCCGGTCTCGCCCATTTCCCAAAAATTTTCTTTTTCAAAAGGACTAATATGATCATGGTCAATGTCTGTTTTTGTCCGCCAAATCTCCGCGGCTTCCCTGTCGTCGGTGTGCACTGTGGCGTAGAGTTTAGCTTTGGGCAGCTGCCAGACCTCGGTCAACAATTCCCAGGCCCACTGTATCGCCTCAGTTTTATAATAATCGCCGAAAGACCAATTGCCGAGCATCTCAAAAAAAGTGTGATGATAGGTGTCTTTGCCGACTTCCTCGAGATCATTGTGCTTGCCGGAGACGCGAATGCATTTCTGGCTGTTGACCGCGCGCGTGTACGGACGGCTGCCGTTCCCTAAAAAAAT
>JAISEH010000102.1 GCA_031264205.1 Candidatus Margulisiibacteriota bacterium | reverse complement strand
TTCCCGGTTTGAACAATTCATAGGCGTCAATTTTGAATACATCGGCAATTTTTACCAGCGTAACAGGCGAAGCCCATTTCTTGCCTCTCTCTACATCGCCCAGAAAATTTAGAGAAATTCCTGCTTCTTCCGCTAATTCCGCCTGCGACCATTCAGCGCGGAGACGAAACCGCTTAATGTTTTGGCCAAAAACCTTAAGTAATTCCCTTTCATTCATAGTAACGCTCCTAAATATTTATTATGCTAAATGCTTGACAGATATAAAAACCTCTATTAGAATGTATATATGCACTTTGTAAGAGTGTATATATTTTTTTAAAAAAGAGGAGGAATAATCATGACTATAGCCCAAGGTGAACGCATGCTGGCCAGCGACATACTCAGTTTGAGTTTCCTGCCGATAGGCACGATATTAATGCATGATGGGAGTATCAGCTGGACGAATGATCAGACAATTCCGGGTTGGTATAAATGCGACGGCAACAACGGCCAAAGAATCAACGACAGGACCGTGCCGGATTTACGTAGTAAATTTCTGTGCGGCGCGGATACAGCTGGGGTAGAAGGCGGCAGTAACGACCAGAGCATAATATTGAAGTCTAAAAATATGCCGAAACATACTCATGTTTTTAAAGGAAAAAAAATAGATTCCAAGACAGGTGGGCTGGTTCATAAAGGGCATATAGATAGTAATGCTGTCAATGATATAAATAAACCAGCAGATCCTTTTTATTGTAATAAGAATGACTTGACAGTAGCGAGCACTGTAGCTTCCCCCTATGCTCAATTTTATAGAGTATATATGAATTATATCCCTGAAGGCACTCTTGCGGATGTTGGTGAAGACAATCCTGAGGCAATTACAGTAAATACTGTACCAGCTTACTATACAGTGATTTATATCATAAAGATGAAATAAGTTTTAAAACTTAAGTTTGCTTGGTGGTTAGTTTAAAACGGGCGTGATATGGAGTAGATGAACCTATCGCCTCAAATAGCGTTTTGGCCTATAATAAAAACCAT
The DNA here is from genome assembly GCA_031264205.1 of Candidatus Margulisiibacteriota bacterium. Classification (GTDB taxonomy): domain Bacteria; phylum Margulisbacteria; class Termititenacia; order Termititenacales; family Termititenacaceae; genus Termititenax. The sequence continues at coordinate 6,096 of JAISEH010000102.1, read as the reverse complement.
GATAGACACGCACGCGCATTTATACCTTGACCCGCTGGACAAAGAAGCTCCGGCTGAGCTGATCCGTCGTGCCGCAGAGCAGAGTGTTACTAAAATTATCAATGTTGGCATTGACATAGCCACTTCACAGAGATCAGTAGAGCTTGCCCGGCAAAACGAGGCTATTTACGCGGCGGTGGGTGTTCACCCGCAGGAGGCCGAGCCTGTATACAACGACGGTCAAGTTTTTCGTGAATTAGAGCGATTATTATCGCAAGAAAAAGTAGTCGCGCTGGGTGAGATCGGGTTGGATTATTACAAAAATCAGACTGCGCCGTCCGTGCAAAAGCAGGTTTTTGAATGGCAGATACGCCTAGCGCTGGAAAACGATAAACCGATCATTGTGCACAATCGCGAGGCTGACGCTGATGTTTATGAGATACTAAAATACTACAAATGCAAGCGCGCGGTCTTCCATTGCTATGGCCGTGACCGAGATTTTACGCGTAAAATTTTGGACATGGGCTGGCTGGTGTCTTTTACCGGCAATATTACTTTTCCCAAAAACAAGCAGGGTCAGGAAGCGGCGGCTTTCGCGCCGCTGGACAGGATAATGTTGGAAACGGATTGTCCGTTCATGGCGCCGGTGCCTCATCGTGGCAAACCCAGCGAACCGGCTCACGCGCGGCTCGTGGCGGAAAAAATCGCGGAACTCAAAAATGTGTCCGTGGCGGAAATAGAAAAAGCGACTGACCGCAACGCGCGAAAATTTTTTGCTTTGGCGGAGAATTGAAATGCTGGGATTGGATGCTGTCGATATAGCGCGCGTCAAAAAACTGGTAAATTCCGCGAGCGGCCGGAGATTTTTGCAAAAAGTTTTTACGCCAAACGAGCTGGCTTATTGCACTAATAACGGTAAGTACAAATATGAATCTTTGGCGGCGCGTTTTGCGGCCAAAGAGTCGGTCGGCAAGGCGCTCGGCGTGGGTATAGCGCTGGGCGAAAATCTGACCAGCATTGAGGTCGTGAATGACGACAAAGGCAAGCCGGCAGTGGTCCTGCACGACAAAGCGCTTGTCCTGGCCAAAGAAAAAAACATTTCCGCATTTGAACTGTCTTTGTCGCACACTGACAAGACGGCTTATGCGGTGTGTTTGGCAAAATGAAAATGTTTAGAGCGGAAAAAATACTTTACCGTTGTGTACAGGACATAACGCTGAAGGTCGTGCCTGTTTGCGGTAAATATTTTGCCAAAGCGCGAACGTAACCTTCAGTGCTATGCCGTGTTCGCGCGGGCAAAATATTTACCGCAAGAACGAAAAGTTGTTTTTATAAATATTTAAGAAAGGAGAAAAATAATGTGTATTTTTTGTAAAATAATTAACAAAGAAATTCCGGCGCAGATTATTTATGAAGACGCGGATACATTGGTCATAGCGGACGTCAACCCGCAAGCGCCGCTGCACTGGCTGGTCATACCCAAAGTTCACGTGGAAGATCTCACACAGGCCGCGCCGGAGCAAATATTGGCCTGCGCGCGGACTATACAGCATTTGACGCGGGAAAAAGGCGTCGCGGAATATCGCGCGGTGGTCAATACCGGTGCCGCGGCCGGTCAAACCGTGCCGCATCTGCATTTCCATATATTGGCGGGCCGTGCTCTCGGCTGGCCGCCCGGGTAAGAAAAAAGCTAATTCTTATGCTAAAATGGCCGCGAATTTGTGGGGATATAGCTCAGTTGGTAGAGCGATTGGTTCGCAATCAATAGGTCAGGGGTTCGAATCCCCTTATCTCCACTTGAGCTTAACAAGCCAGCGTTGCTGGCGACGTTAAGCGAAAGCCACAAGCGGCGAAGCCGCGAAGTGACAAGGTCGAAGAAATGACAAGCGATATAAATTAAGAAAGGAATACTTTATGGCACGGCCGATTACAAAAAAAGATTTAGCCAAAAAAGCCGAATAAAATTTTAAGAAAATTATGGCCTTGATTGAGGAAAAGGAACACAAATAGCATGTGCGGTACGCAAGACAAAAACGCCCGTGATTTACTAATGCATTTGCATCGCTGGCATGAAATGGTTATTAAGTGGCATAAAGATAATTTGGCGGGTAAAGAAGCGGCGTTTTTGCCACAGGGCTTTACTTGGCGCACCACGCCGGAACTCAATCTCAAGTTTTGGCATGAATATCAAAACGTAAATTTGGCCAAAGCCAAACGTTTGGTGAAAGAAAGTCATAAAGAAGTTATGGATATTATTAACTCACACACCAATGATGAGCTTTTCAAAAAGGGCGTTTATAAATGGACTGGCGGCACATCTCTCGGCGCTTATTTAGTGTCAGTAACTTCCAGTCATTACGATTGGGCGATGAAGCTGTTGAAAAAAATGCCCTAATATGATGCTCAAACAACTGCTCGATTATGCCAGGGCCAAAGACGGCGTGGAATATGAATACAAAGAATCGTGGCAGGCTGATGTTGTCAAAGTCAAAGGTAAAATGTTCGCTTTTGCTGGCCAAGACAAGGCTGGCAATAACATCATCAATTTAAAAAATGATCCTGCGGTGAATTTGGAACTGCGCGCGGCGTTTCCAGATTTTGTGACGGCGGGATATTATTCCAACAAAGAACACTGGAATTCCTGGTATTACGCGAAAAAAGGTCTGAAGATGGGGTTGCTTAAAGAACAGATTGACCGGTCTTACGAGTTGGTCGCTGATTGAAGCGGCTTTGAATTTTACAATTCTGTAATAATACGCTAAAATTGAACAAGGTGTTTTTTACTCTTTTTAAGGAGGCTTTATGGCTTACGCACAAGCAAGAGACAACGAGGATATTGAAAAAATCCTACGCCGATTCAAAAGACAGGTGAAAGACGAAAATATTCTGCAGGATTTGCGCGAGAGGGAAGTGTATGAAAAACCCTCGGAGATGCGCAAAAAAGAACAGCGCGAAAGAGAACGTCAAAACCACCGCCGAATGCGTCTGGAAGAATACTAAAAAACAATGTGGCCGCGGGGGGTAATCGGCAGGCTCAAACTGATCGACCGCTATGTTGTCAGTGAGGTGGTGAGTCTTTTTTTGCTGGGTATGGCCGCGTTGATTATCATCGGCACTATTGATTTGGTGTTTAGTTTTATCGACATGTTCGTCAATAATAGTGTGCCGTTTCCGATCGTTTTTAAAATTTTGATTTTCAAAATCCCGGCGATCATGGTGCTGTTTTTCCCGATGGCCGTTTTGTTCGCGACGGCGATGGCGCTGATCCGCATGATCACTGCTTCGGAAGTGACCGTCCTGCGCGCCGGCGGCTTTTCGCTGCTGCGTATTGTTCTGCCGTTTATTGCCGCCGGCGCCTTGACGGCGTTTTTGTCTTTTGCCAACAACGACCTGCTGACACCCTGGGCCAACGGCGTGTCCGACGGCCTGATCGATAAAGTTGTTTTGAAAAAACCACTGCCGGATATTCTGGAAAATACTTTTTTTAAAGAATCTGAGACGCGCTATTTTTTTATCCGCCGCATCGACAAAGCGACCGACATCATGGAAGATATCGCGGTGTATGAATTGACCGGCGAGTTTCCCCGGGTCATCACGGCCAAACGCGCGCACTGGGACGGGAGCCAGTGGTTGCTGGAAAAAGGTTTTGTGCACAAATACGACGAGCGCGGCGCCTTGTCCTATCAAAGCGATTTTGCCGATTTGAAAATCAACATCGACAAGAGTTTTTACAATTATTACAAATCGCAAAAAACCCCGTCAGAAATGTCGACCCGCGAATTGAGCCGGCGAATCCAAGAATTAAAAAACAGCGGCGCGGAGACCGGCTCGCTTAAAACCGCCTACTATTTGAAATTTTCTATGCCGACGGCTTGTTTGATTTTTGCGCTGGTCGGCACGGCGCTTTTGCTTTTGTTCTTGAGTGGCAGCCGCGACATTTGGAGTATTATCCGGGCAGTCATTTTTGCGTTGCTCTCCGTCGGTTTTTATTTTTTCCTGATGGCTTTTTTCCGCGCTTGGGGACGCGGCGGTTACATTTCGCCTTTTTGGTCGGCCTGGTCGCCCAATCTGATTTACGGCGCACTGGCGGCTGGTATAATAGGCTGGCAAAATAAAACCAGATAGCGAGGGAGCGTATGACGGCGGACTGGCGTGAATTGCAGACTTTACGGGAGAACGCGGCCAAATATTTTGCCCAGAATTATTTTTTGCAGGCCGCGGTTTGCGACGAGCAGCTGATCAAATACAATAAAGCTCTGGCGCCGGACATTATTCTCAAATATTTAAAAGCGCAGCAGGAAAATCCACAGCTGCGCGCCGAGCTGCACAAAGCGATGATCAAACTGTATCTGGCCGCAGACAATCCTTTTGACCTGCTCGACGAGATCAACGAATATTTGGATCTCGCGCCGACCGATCCGCAGGTGGTCGATTTGCTGCTCAAGCTGGGTTATGCTTATAAACAAAATCCGCTGCTGACGCCGCTGCTGGCCAAGGCCGCCGGGCACAATCCGCAAAATTATTCTTTGCTAAAAACTCTTTCGGGGTTATACTTGGAGCAGGGGCAGCCAAAAGCGGCGATCGCGCTCTACGAAAATTGTTTGAAAAACGGAGAAAAGGGGGCTCCGGAAATGCTAAATATTCTGACCGAATTACACATTCAAGACAGAAATTATACACGGGCGGCCGAATTGTACCGCGAGCTTTCTCAGCAGCAGGCACAGGCGGTGATCGACCGGCTGGAATTGTTGCGCGGCAAAAAAGGCATGTCGGCTGAGCTGCGTTTTTTACTGGCCGAGCTGCAGATCAAAAGCAAAGAGCCGGACAAAGCGCTGGAAGTGTACGAGGAGATACTCGCGGAAACTCCGGCCGAAGCGGAAAGTGTTTTGACCACGCTGCGGAAAACTTTTTTGGCGATTTACGAAGACTATCCGGCCGCGAAATTCCTGCAGGCGCGGATTTATAAAATTCAAAAAAATTATTCTGAAGCGGTCAGCGCTTTGTTCAAGCTCGTTAATCTTTCGCCGAGATACTATGATCAGGTTGCCGCGGAATTACAGGAAATTATCAAACTCGAGCCGCGGCAATTTATGGCGCTGGACACTCTGGCGCTGATCAGCGCTTATCAAAAAGATTTTGCCAAGTCGTTTTATTATTACAGTCGCATTATTGATTTGCTGCCGGAGCGCACCGACGATATTGTGGAAAAAGCCAAAGGCGCTTTGCGGGCGCATCCGCAGGTGATCGCCGCGCGGGAGATTTTGGCCAAAGCCGCTTTTGCCAAAAACAATTACCGCCGCGCCAAAGCCGAAGCTGAGGCGATACTGGCGATCGACGCCAAAAATGCCGGCGCGCACATGGTATTGGGACGTTCGCAGCTGGCTATGGGCGAGCTGGAGGGTGCGGTGGTGTCTTTGCGCGCGGCGCTGTCTTTTAATCCTTACAATAAATTGATCCACCAATATTATCAGGAAGCGGAAATTTTGACGCTGGACCGCAAGATCGCCGATCTGGCCAAGCAGGCGGCCAAAGACCGCTGGAAATATTCACTGCATTTTGAGCTGGGCAAACAGTATTTTCACCGCGGCTTATTGACCGAGGCGGTCGGCGAATTTCAAACCGTAATCCGTGACGCCGCGTTGCAGGCCGAAGCGCACCGTTATCAAGGGCTTTGTTACAAAGAAATGGGGCGTTATGATCTGGCTGCCGCGCAGTTCAAAAAAGCGCTGGCTAAAACTCCGGAAAATAACCGCCACGAGCGTTTGAAATTGCTGTTTTACGCCGGTCTGGCCAATGAGGCGCTGGGGCATCAGCAGGAGGCTTTGCATCTTTACGAGGAAATACAGCTGCTGGAATTAAATTACGAAAACGCGGCACAGCGCGCGGAGAAAATCAAAAATTTTTCGTGGGTGGAAATACGCGGCAAAGCTCTGGCGGCGGTGCTGGCCGAGCCGGGTTCTAAACGCCTGATCTGCAGCTGGGCTAAAAACAACGAGTCGGAGGAATACGCCAAGCGTTTTAAAAATAAAAATATCGATATGTCTTTTAGCATGGAGCACAACAATCATGCTGTGGAATTGGCGCTGTGCGGACGACTCGGGCAGTCTGAAGAGGATC
>JAISEH010000090.1 GCA_031264205.1 Candidatus Margulisiibacteriota bacterium | reverse complement strand
AAATTATTAAAAACAAAGAGGAATATTCGGCCAGGACGATCAGCGGCCAAAGTAAAAGCAGATAAAAAACCAGACCAAATAACAAAGCATAGCCGCCAGCGCCGCGATAAGAACGCGCGCGGTAAATCACCCAAAAGAAAGGCATCAAGCTGACGAAAGCCAAATAAAAAAGCTTGGCCGGCGGAAAAGCCAGCGCGGTCAGAACGGCCGAGAGGATTACCAAAAAAATATTTAAAACAATCGGCATTAGTATTCCCTTATTTGCACATTGTAACTGACTATATTTAATCCGGGCGAAATTCCCGGGCGATCTAGAACTATATCATCATTGTTTATTCTATTTGTAGAATTCAGGCCGACATACTCCAGACCAATGCCGTCCATTAAACGTCGCGGCGAGCCGGCCGTGTCATAAATTGTCAGCAGGCCAAAATAAAAATCATTGCCGAGCGTAGACAAAGGAATATTCCAGCGCAGTTGATTGCCGGCACGGGAAACCAGCTGGGCCTGCTGCGGCGTGAGTCGTCCCTGACCGGCCGGAGAAAAACCGCCGCCGTTGCCATAACGCATTAAAAACTGACCGGCGCCGCCATACACAAAATACTGCGCCCATTTTGCCAAATACCGTTCATAAACTATGTCGAGCACTTCAGTATAATCCGCACCGGTACTGTAAGTATAATATTGCATCAGCTCGCTGAAGTTTTGCGAAGAAATATTTGTGTCGTCTGGCGAAATAAAATAATCAAGGCTATTGTCGTCGGCTTGCAGTAAACGCAAACCGTCGCCGCCAATGTTTTGGGTGGTGATTATCAAATAATATTTATAATCACTGTTGGCCGCCGGTGTTCCCGCAAAAGTAAAAGTAAACTCCACTTCGCGTATATCCACCGCCTGGCCGGAACTGTCCGTGATAGTTTTGTCCGTGACGATGCGTCCGCAGCCGCCCAGCAAGATCAGCAAAATCAGCAACGCCGCCATTCTTTTCAAAAAGTGATTATACGCTATCATTCGTACCGCCTCACTTCCGTCGCGCTTAAAGTGTCGGAAAACGCGTCAAAGCTAAATTCATCGTCTTCATTGCCGGTCAGCTTGAATTCCTGCTCGGGAAAAGCTTTCAAAGAAAACACCACAAACCACTCCTTGCGCAGCGGCGTAAAATTGTAGCGCATATACCAGCAATGCAAATCTTTGCCCAGCGCAAAAGTGTCCAGATTAAAATATTCCGTATAAAAATCATACGTGTTTCTGACCAAAAAATGCCATTCCGTCAGCCAAAAATTCCAGAGGCCGCCGTCTTTGTACGGCTCGCCCAAATAAAAATCCCATTCACTGGACGCGGTTTTTAATTTGCCAGCGTAAGTGTTTTCCTCAAAATTTTTATTGATATCTTTGGTGAAACTCAAGCGGCCGGCGCTTTTGCCAAAACGCATCTGCAAACCACCGATCAAATCGCGGTATAGATAGGTGTAGCGGCTCTGGCCGGTGGACAAATTGAGTTTGACCAAATCGTTCTCCCAGGGATCGACGCGTAGATTGTACAGATCATCATCGTAAAGATTATTTTCAAAATCTTTGCCCATCGTGGCCGTTAACTCGACCAGCGTCTTGTGATACAGACCGGCGGTGTGTTTGCCGCGCCGTGTCAGGTATTGTTTCGGATCATCATAAAAAAACGGCGAGCCGCCTTCGCCCTGCGTATGCTCGTACTCCAATTTGTTTCTGAAAAAACCCCACCAGTCCGCCAGCAAATACGGCCGGTCGGACAATTGATAATGCTGATCCTGCGTGCCGTAAGCGGCTTGATTGTAACTCTCCAGCAGCGTTATTTTGGCCAGCGACTGCGGCAGGTCAAAGGTTTTGAAAAAATTATAATTGGCGGTGTATTTGGCCGTCTCAAAAAAACGGCGTTTGTTGTACGCGGAAAAATATTTAGACTCGCGCAGCCAGCCGCTGGTGTAGCTGGAGTCCACCGAAAACCAGGCCGACTCTTCATCCGCGCCCAAAATATTCTGCCGCACGGCTTTGACAGTGATCTCCGGCGTTTTTTCCACCCATTCCGCGGAAAGCGCGTCGGTCGTCACCTGATCATTGTCCAGATCGTAATAATATTTCGCCTCGACAGTCATTTTCTCAAAAAAAACTTTTTCTTGCGGTGTCAATTCCAAAGAATGCGTCAGATCCAAACGCTGTTCGTAAAATTCATCTTGAGTAGTCTTGGTGCGGTAGTACACCGGATTGATGCGGTATTTCAACTCAGAGTTGATTTGATAGCTTTCGTCAATATTCAAAGCCTCATAGCGGTAGCCGTCATTGCGGCGAAAATCTTTTTGCCAGACTGTCCTATTGGTCTGCGCGCCCAGCGTCGAATTGGACTGAAAACTCTGCTGCTCGCGCGCCGCCTGATAATCCTCACGAAAAGAATATTCCGCGCGCAGGCGGTCTTCGTCATTTTGATAGGCGTAGCGCAAAACATCGGCCATGCTGTCGTCATAGCCCTGCGGCAGGAGATAAGTCTTGCGGTAGCGGTGCTCCAGATCCAGCTGATTATTTTCCCAAAAATTCAGACGCTGCCGCCAATTCAAAACCAGACTATCGCGCACCGGCCGGAGGTCTTGCTCGGGCACTTGATAAAAAGAAAAATAGCCGGGCTGGCCGTATTCATAGCGGTGCCAAAAACCGCTGCCGTTGCCTTTCAAAGACATGGCGTCCCAGTACACGCCACCCTCATTGTCGGCGTCCAAAAAATACAAAGTTTCCGTTTTGACAAAATTGCCTTCGACCGTATTCGAGCCGATTTTCGGAAAAGTAAAGATCAACCGGCTCGGTCCCGTGTAAAAAACATAATACGGCGTGTAAAAAAGCGGCACCGGTGAGAACCAAAAATGCGCGGTCAGATGATAGGCCACGATTTTGTCGTCGGGATAATACAGAAATTCTTTGGCGGCCAGGCGGTAGTGTGGCGCGAGCAAATCGCAGGAAGTCAAACCGGCCTGCGTGCCGGACCAACGCTCGGCATTTAAAACGCTCGCGCCGTCTTGGAAATTGATATAAAATTTTTGCGCGGCCGTGTCCGGATGCAACGCGGCTTTGAGCCCGTAAACTTCCACGCGGCTGCTGCGCGTGTCAATGAAAATCCGGTCGGCCAGCACTTCGCGGCCGTCGTAAACCAGACGGGCGTTGCCGGAAGCGCTGATCTTATCCGCCTGATAGATCAATTCGTCGCCGCGAATCGTCACCGGCAGGCCTTCCGCAGCCCACAGCCAGGCAGCCGCCAACCCTAAAAATAATAATGAAAGCCCCCCTCGCACGCTGGTA
>JAISEH010000083.1 GCA_031264205.1 Candidatus Margulisiibacteriota bacterium | reverse complement strand
GCAATGAAGTGACGCTGCGCAATATCAATAAAGACGGTATCGGTGAGATTTGGATGCGCGGCGTGTCGGTGACGCCCGGCTACTACAACAATCCGCAGGCCAACGCCGAGGCTTTTGACAAAGACGGCTGGTTCAATACCGGCGATCTTGGTTTCAAAGATAAACGCGGTGAATTGCATATCACCGGCCGTTTCAAAAACATGATAGTTCTGGACTCCGGCGAAAATGTTTACCCCGAGGAGCTGGAAGCCTACTATCAATACTCGCCGTTGATCGAGGAAATCTCAGTTTTTGGTTACCGCATCGCCGGCGCGGAAAATGTTTTTGCGGTCGTCGTGCCGCGGGAAAAAAATAAAGAAAGTTACGCGCACCTCAAAGCCGAAATCGAAAAAATGAACAAAGATTTGCCGAGTTACAAAACGATTTCCGCGTTTGCCGTATCGTTCACGCCGCTGCCGCGCAACTCCACGAGAAAAAGTGTGGTGCGCAATGTCATCAAAGAACTTGAGCAGGGCAAGTATCAGCGCGGCGCCGGTCAGGACACGCGCCGGCCGTACAAACCGGACGAGCCGCGCCAGAAGGAGATTTTGAAAATCCTGGCGGAAAAATTTAATGATGTGAAGGTTTTTTATCGAGACACCACCTTGCTGGAATTAAAAGTCGATTCTTTAAGACTGCTCGATCTGGCGGCCTATTTGGAACAGCGACTGAGCGTGGTCATAAATCTGGAAGAACTGGCGGCCAAGCAGGATTTAAAAGAGATTGTGGAATATGTGGCTGGCTGTCCGGCCTTGAGCGCGCCTTCGGAAGATCAGCTGACCGGACCCTTGCGCTACAAAGTCCGACCCGGCGGCAATCCGTTGCTGTCTTTTTATACCTGGGTGTGCGGAAATATTTCCCGCAAACGCTGGAACTTGACAGTCCAAAATCCCGAACTGTACGCGACCGAAAATTGTATTTTCGCGCCCAATCATCAGTCCTATCTGGACATTATCTGGCTCTGGGTTACTATGCCCAAAGCGACGCGGCGGAAAATCTACCTGCTGGCCAAAAAGGAATTATCTTTTTTGGCCTGGCTGCTGGGCGGCCGTCTGCCGCTCATCTATGTCGACCGGCAGCAGAGTCAGGCGCTGGCTTCGCTCAAGGCCGGCGCGGACGTTTTGCGGCAAGGCTGTTCGCTGATCGTTTTTCCGGAAGGCACGCGCTCTTTTGACGGGCAGCTTGATGAATTTAAGATCGGCGCGGCTTTGCTGGCACATAAGCTCGGCAAAAAAATCGTGCCGGTAAAAATCAAAGGCGCTTACGAGATTTATCCGCGCCACCGCCGTCTGCCAGATTGGAAAGCCAAGATCAAAGGTGAAGTGATTTTAAATCAACCGCTCGATCCGCGCGATTTTGCCAGCGTGGAAGAGCTGAATAATAAATTAAGAGACGTGATCGAGCGTGCTTAAAAATCTCAAAGACCTTGAATTGGCGGAGTTAAAAAAAATCGCGGACAAGCCGTTTTACGGCGCGATATTATTTGACTGGATCCAAAATAAAGCGGTGGAAAATCTGGACCAGATATCCAACCTGCCGAAAACTTGGCTGGCCGAATTAAAAAACAATGGCTTTACGCTGGCCAATCTGAAATTATTAAAAAGAGCGGCCGCTGACGACGGCACACTGAAATATCTTTTTGCTTTGCCGGATGGCCAAAAAATCGAAACTGTTCTTTTGAATGACGCCGGCCGGCGCACTTTGTGTGTTTCCACACAGGTCGGTTGCAAAATGGCCTGTGCCTTTTGCGCGACCGGCCGCATGAAATTTAAACGCAATCTGTCGGCCGGGGAAATAGTCGATCAGGTTATTCAAGCGGAGAAAATCGAAAAAAGCACAATTCAAAATCTCGTCTATATGGGCATGGGCGAGCCGCTGGACAATTACGACAATGTTTTAAAATCTATCCGCATTCTTAACGACAAGGCCGGCAAAAATATCGGCGCGCGGCATATCACGATCTCGACCTGCGGTCTTGTGCCGGGTATTGAGAGACTGGCGGACGAGGGTTTGCAGATCCGCCTGGCAATTTCTCTGCACGCGGCGACGGACTCACTGCGTACCAGGCTGATGCCGATCAATAAAAAATATCCGCTGCCGGATTTAATGCGGGCTTTAAAAACCTATCAAAAGAAAACCGGCCGGCGTCTGACTTTCGAGTACATCATGCTGCACGGCGTCAATGACGCGCGCGAGCAGGCCAGAAGCCTTTTAAAATTGCTGCGCGGCATCAGCGCGCATATCAATCTTATCGAATACAATCCCCACGCGCGCGCGGAATTCCAGCCCAGCGCCAGGAAAACCGTAAAAGAATTTTGGTGGCTGACCACTGACCGCGGTTTTGAGACGGCGATCCGCTACAAAAGAGGTCAAGCAGTCGACGCGGCTTGCGGCCAGCTATACGCGGAAAATTATTAAACCTCAAAAGACGGCCGCGGTTGTTATTTAATTTTTGAATAAGCTGTCAGCAGCCCGTATAAAAATTCGAGTTTGTCTTTGCCCAGAGAGTTGATGGCTTCATAAATTTTCTTGGTAGAATGTGGCACTAAAGTCACATCGTCATTTCTAAACCAGAAATCCATGGACACGCTTAAATTGTCGGAAATTCTCTGCAAAATATCGAGCCGCACATAACGTTTACCTTTTTCGATCAAACAATAATGCGCGTAATCCAGTCCGCATTCAGTAGCCATTTGCTGCAGCGAGTAGTTGAGTTTGTTGCGGACAGTTTTAAGTTTATCGCCTATGGTTTTACGGATATCTCTGCTTTCAGCCATCAGACCGTCCTTATGGCTAATTATAGCTGTTAATAGATATTTCTATACTACAGAAGTACATAAGTATAGCATGTTGACTTATACATAACAATGTGATAGTATAAGTATACTCATATATATAGTGTTTATTTATACATAGTATTTAGTAAACATTAAGGATAAGGGGGATATATGGCGCGCTACAAATACAAATTGCCGGACGCTGAAGCAGCGGTTACCGGCGGAACATCAACAACAAATGTAGGGCTGGCTGACACGGCAGAGAAGAAAAAACAAAATTATCTATCCGGCCACGAAGCTTACGCGGCGGACTACAATCAAACAGTAGAAAATCTCAAAATAGAGCGGACGCACCGCGGCCTGTCCAATGAAAATCTGGCTGTGGTTGCTGTTATAGCCGGACAATCCAAGATGGAGGCGAGCCAGCTTAATAATTTGCGCGCGGCAACTAAAGGTTTGGTTAATTACGGTGGGAAAGATATTTTTCTGTGGCAAGAAGAAATTACCAGCATGGCGACGAAGCTCAAAGCACGGCATTTAGAAGAGATCAGGCAGGTGATCGATGACGCGCTGAATAATGCGCGGTGTATGGGTGGCTGCACGTCTACTTGCGGGAGAGTTTGTGGCAACAATTGTGTGGATGACTGCAAGGATGGCTGCGGCGCGGCTACATGTGCCAGTAATTGCGGTGTGAAGTGCGCGAAAACTTGCGGTGATAATTGTACTGATAGTTGTGGCAATGATTGTAAGGAGACCTGCCATTCTGTCTGCGCATCCAGCTCTTGCGGCGCCGCTTGCAAACAAGACTGTGGAACCGGCTGTGATAAAAAATGCGGCTATATGTGTGCCGCTGATTGTGGCTCGGCCTGTAAAGGCGCTTGTGGAGCAATGTGTGCATCCACATGCGGTATTGCCTGTAAAGATGCTTGCGGCGCGGCCTGCAGGCAGAATTGCGCAAGTACTTGTACTGGCACTGAACAATCATTTGGCTGTGGATACAATTGTGGATCAGGATGTTCGGGCTGTCGTGGCTGTAGCGGTTCTGGTAGTAGATCATATTGCACAGGTGGGTCTTGTACAGGAAGCTGCTCTGGTGATTGTGCCGGGCAATCCTGTACTAGTGGGTGTGAAGGTGGTTGTAAAGGTCTATGTAAAAATAATTGTAGTAATAAATGCGGCGATACCTGCGCGGCAGCCTGTACCGATGGATGTAAAAGTGTCTGCGGCGATACTTGTGCGTCTACTTGCGACGATACTTGCGCGACTGGCTGCGGCGCGGCCTGCAAAGAAACCTGCGGCAGTAGTTGTGACAGTAAATGTGGCGGGGATTGTACGGTAGGCTGCGGCACGGATTGCACGGGGAAGTGCGGCGCTAAATGCGCGACTACTTGCGGCGACGGATGCAGAGCTGCCTGCGGCGCGGCTTGCGCTATGAACTGCGGAGTAAGCTGCGCGGTGGGTTGTTCACAGACCTGTACTGCGGCTTGTAATATTAACTGTAATACCAATTGCCGGAACAATTGTTACAACTCCTGTATGAGCGATTGCTTGCAGGGGTGCGCGGAGACGAGCCGGTATGAACCATATCCGTCTGGCCGCACATCCAGCGGTACATACAAGGTAAACACAGGCGGCGCCATGATGTACGGCGAGGGCTAGGCTGATGAAAAGAAAGATCGCTGTTGTTCCTAATATAAGATTTTTGAGCATAGCAGTAAATAATGCTTCCTGTGCTAAACAGTCCTTGCATCCGGGCGCCGTGCCAGCGGATGCTCCCGCCTCGGCAAAGGATAAATTTTTCCGCGAAATGCTATTCGCATATGCTGACGCTAATTATCTGCAAAAATATTTCTGGCGAGAAATAATGCTGGCTCATAATATTAAGTCAGAGTATGCCGGCAAGTTATCGGTAGATTTTTTGACGAATGATTTGTTTATCGAAGAGGATAACAAATGATACCAAGTATAAAAGAATATGAAGGTATGAATATTACCTTTCAGGTTACGGAAGACTGTAATTTGCGCTGTAAGTATTGTTATGAAGTGGATAAGAAACCAGGTGACCTGCCATTCGAATATGCGCAGAAATTCGTGGACATAATATTAGAGGACGAAGACCCGATAAACGCCAAAGGCACGGACAGCGAGTGGATAGTAAAACAAGGCTTGATCTTGGATTTCATCGGCGGTGACGCCCTAATGGTACCGGAATTGTTAGACAAAATAATCCAGTATTACATATACAAAGCCGTAATGCTCGGCCATAAATGGACCTACCGGTGGAGAGCCTCGATTTCCAGTAATGGCACGCTTTTTGATAATTCCCGAGTAAGGGATTTTATGTTGAAATATAGAGATAATTTGTCTGTGGGAGTTAGTGTGGACGGCTGCCCGGAGATACACGATAAAAACCGGATCTGGAAAGACGGTCACGGCACCATGAAAGACATTTTGAAATGGTGGGACTGGTATGTGGCTTGGGGCGGGAGAGAGAATGTCGCCACCAAAGCCACCTGCAATAAAGATGCGATCCCTGTCTTGTCTAAATCCATAAAATATCTGCATGAAACATTGGGCTTGCAGCAAATACACATAAATTTTATTTTTGAAGATATGCATCTAATTGCTGACGATTTAAAATTGCTTGAACAGGAAATGGAAAAATCCGTGGCTTATATATTAGAACATAGGCACGATTTATATGTAAGTATGTTCAGCAAAGCTTTTGGCATCGGCGGTCCGGCACGCAATCTGGATAAAAGTTGGTGCGGCTCTGGCGCTATGCCGTGCCTATCTATCAATGGCAAGATATATCCGTGTTTCCGCTTTAGCCCTAATACAATGCACAGCCGCAAATTGGATTTTTATGTCGGAGATGTATGGCACGGACTTAACCATAAAGAACGTTTCGAGATAGTCCGCCAGCAGACCCGGCAGAAAATTTCGCCGGAAAAATGTTTTGAATGTCCGGTGGAGTCGTCTTGCGGTTGGTGCATCGGCGGCGCCTTTGCGGAGAAAGGAGAATTTCACCGGCAGACGAATATTTGCGAAGTACATAAATTGCAGGACAAATGGTCACGCAGGTACTGGGAGGAGTATGACAAATTAGAAGGGACAAAAAGTTTTGACGAAAATGGAGAGGTTATAAATATTGTTGATGAGAATGGGAAAGTGATTTTGTAAGGTAGAGGCGTTGCATGCAACGCCTCTAACAATGCCGTGTTCGCGCGGGCAAAGGTATTTGCCGGACGTAAGAAACACCAAATAAATAAAAAGGAGGAAAAAATTATGACAAAAGAAACGAAACAGGAGGTCTGCCCGATCTGCGGGAAGGTGCACCCAAAAAGAGAGGACTTGAATATCAAGGCGACGAGAGATGAAGTGGAGAGTTTGATACTGATAAACAATCGCGTAAATGTGGCGGAGCAAGCGGCAAGACCGACGGCTTTGCAGCAGGGAGTGACACCGGAGCAGGTGCAGGTATTCGTGAACGCGGCTCTCAATGCCAAAGCTGAGGCCCTGAATTTACAGCGTCAGTGGTGGAATGAAATGTTCGCCAAGTATCCGCAGTTGCCGCGAGACAAGAATGTTTTCGTGGATTTTGATACTTGCGACTTCTACCTGAACTTAACAAGCGATAGCGAAGTTAAGTGAAGGCAACAAGCGCGAAGCGCGACGTTTCATACAAGTAAAGCGGTAGTTTACTCCGCGGCGTCTATACATTCGATTAGTTCGCTGGCGTAGCCGTCCTGACCGTATTTTTCGAAGAACTCCACTTCTTCCTCGGCGGTTTCCGTG
>JAISEH010000081.1 GCA_031264205.1 Candidatus Margulisiibacteriota bacterium | reverse complement strand
TTCGGTGTGGTTGTCGCTGAGCAGAAGGGCACGTACGGCCTGGAGCCGCTGTTGACCGGCGCGGACACATACGGTCGGGGCGGCGCGTATCTGGCGGCGGATGACAATAATAATTATGTTTTTCAGAACTATTCTTTTTTAAATAAACGCGTAACACCGCGGGTTGCTCTGACCGCGTTCAAGCTGATCAGCGAGATCAATTATTTGTCCGCCTCGTACAGTCAGGACAATTTCAGTCTGGGTTTTTTGACGATTCAAGAGACGGGTGGTTTTGTCCGGGACAGCCGGAACAATCTGCTCGGCGGACGCATTGGCTATAATGACACGACGCTATACGGCGCTTACGCTTTTCAGTTTGAGAATTTCAATCTGGGCGTGCGGGCTAAATATTTCAGCAAATATTTTTCGGAAGTGGACACTTCGGCGTGGGGTCTGTCGCTGGATCTGGCTGGTTATTATGAATACGGACGCCACTGGACATTCGGGGCGGCGCTGGACAATGTGATAGGCACGGCTTTGCAATGGACAGATGATTTGCAGGAAAAGATCCCGCTGGCGTTGGGTGTCGGCGGCCGCTTCCGAGCGTTCGGGCCGGAAGGTTACTGGCAGGAATGGGACTGGTTGCGCAGTCAGACGGATTTTTACGCCGATTTGCGTTTAGAAGAGAGAAACTCTTTGTTCAAGACCGGCGTAGAATACTGGCCGCATGAGATGATCGCTTTGCGCGCTGGACTGGCGCAGTACAATGATGTGCAGGACGGAGATGATGTTCGGCCGTGGAAATTTACAGCTGGCGCCGGCATCAACTGGAACGGTATTTATTTTGATTACGCTTACAATTCCGGCGACGATATTGCCGAAAATATTACGCATTTCTTTACTATTTCTTACCGTTTTGCGCCGCCGGAAAAGCCGGCGACTCCGGAGATCGAGGTCATACCGGAACCGGTAGTTGTGCCGGTGCAGCCTCTGCGCTACAAAATGTTCACGGATATTGACGATTATAGGCCGGATGAGCAGTACATTATGGAAGATCTGGGTTATCTCGGCTTCATGATCGGTTATCCGGGGGCGGTTTTCCAGCCCGAGCGGCCGCTGACTCGCAAAGAATTAATGTTGGTCCTTGTGCGTTTGGCCGAAAGAGAAGGCGTGGAGCCGGATCGCGCTTTCCTTGATTTCAAAGACATTACGCAAAATGCATCGCTGGAGACGATCGATACAGTGCTCAAGGCATCCGAGCTCGGGTACATACGCGGTTACACAGACGGTTCGGCGCGGCCGGAGATTCCGGTGCGGCGTTCCGAAGCGGCGGCGGCGATAGCGCGTTATTACGGCATTGACGGCGGTGTTTTGTCGCGCGCCGGTCTGTATGCTGACGTGCCGGCCAGACACTGGGCATACAAAGATATTAACCAGACGAAACAGCATGATTTGACTATCGGTATTGGCCGGGAGCTATACCGGCCAGATGAATACATGAAACGAGTGGATGTGGCGCGCATTTTGTCGCGGATGTCTTTTGTGCAAACACTGCGTTCAGATCTGCCGGATATTGTTGGTATACCGCGCAGCGGCAATATTACGGAGGACATCACCCAACCCGAAGCAGAGCAAATAGAGTCCTGGTATGAGGAAGAGGTAGAAGAAATAATAGAGGAAACAAAAGAAATAGAGGGATACGAGGAACAAACGGAGTGGGAGGCTGAATACCGAATTGAGCCACCGGAAGAAAATTATTTGAGTCCGCCGCCGGCTGATAATGCCGCGGATAGCGTCGAAGATGAGGACGGCTGGACTATTGATTACGAAGACTAACCTGACTTTAGAACGGCCACTTTATGCTGTAATATGTGGGATAACTCAAGGCTTTATCTAGACCTTGTGCTCTTACCACAATACGGTTTTCCGCGGTATCGGCAACCTTTACTATAAAGCTGCCGCCGGCATCTGCCTGTGCGCGGCCTAGTTCTTGTCCATTCAATTCAGACACTACGACCAGAGCCAGCGGCTCCACACAGTTAGCGTTACCGATGATTTTTACAATACTTTTGGCAGTGTTTTCCTCGTGACTCAATAGCGTGGATACGGGATAACCGGTGACTTCTTTCGGCGATTCAACTGGCGGATCGCCCAGCGAGTCCCCGACTGTGGTGCCGCAGCCGCCTAAGATCAGCGCCGCCAAAATAATTCCTAATATATATTTTTTCGTTTTCATGAGCTTGCTCCCTCCATAACTTTGTTAGCAGATGTATACCCAGTTTTTTGGAAAATATACCTGTGCTATAATCCCTACTTGGGAGGTAATTTAAAATGAAATTAACAGTCCACGGACACGGCTTGAAGCTTACACCGGCGATTCGCGAACACGCGGAGAAAAAATTTGCCAAATACAAGGGCATGTTTCCTGAAGCGTTGATCGCCGATCTCAATCTCGAAGTAAAACACATCAAAAACCGCGACCGCGCGCATGTGGCGACGGTCAATTTACAGCTGCCGCAGAAAATTATTCTGCGCGCCGAGGCGATGACCGGCGATATTTACGCGTCGATCGACGAGCTGACCGGCAAACTGGACGCGCCGTTGCGCAAATATCAGGATAAATTAAAAAATGACCGCAAGAAAAGAAATTTTGCCGCGCCACCGCCATGGCCCAGAGAGAGTGTGGAGCCGGAGGAGCAGGGCATCAAGATCACGCCGGAGCCAAAAGCCGCGCCCAAGCCGATGGAGCCGGTGGAGGCTGTGTTGCAGCTCAATAAATCGCGCGAGGCGTTTTATGTTTTTAATAATTCCAAAGCCGCGCATATTATCAGCATCGTGTACGCGCGCCGCAATAATACTTACGCGCTGATGACTTTTAAAAAGCTG
>JAISEH010000017.1 GCA_031264205.1 Candidatus Margulisiibacteriota bacterium | reverse complement strand
TCAATGCCGGCGCTGAATTGACGTATACACTTACTGTCACGCTCTATATCTAGGCTGCGGACATTAATCCAGTTGTGTCGATGAATATCAGCAATACGGCCAATACTTTTGCTCCGGCCAACTGGCAAGAATATAAAACAACTGTTAATAATTGGCTGCTAGTCGACGACAGCAAGGTTACGAAAACTGTTTACGTGCTTTTCCTGGACGCTGCTGGCAATACTTCCAACGGCGCGGTCTCCGATGATATTAAATATGACAGTGAAATTCCCACCAAAAGCGAAGGTACGGACGGCAAAGGCCAGAAATTTTTCGGCGTAGTCATCAATAACGGCGATTTGTGGACCAATACACTCAATGTGACGCTCAATCTCTCGGCCACGGACAATATCGCCGTGACGGAAATGAATATCAGCAATACAGCCAATGTTTTCGCCGCGGCTAACTGGCAAGCGTATAAAACCACTATAAATAACTGGCCGCTGTTAAATAACGGCGATGTTTCCAAAACCGTTTACGTGATCTATCGTGATGCCGCTGGTAATACCTCGAACGCCGTAACCGATGACATCAAGTACAATGACGACCGACCGACCGGCGACGTTATTCCGGGTGTTCCCGGCAACAAATACGGCATAGCGATCAATAATGACGCGGAGTGGACAACCACGCTCAACGTTACTCTTAATATCAGCGCGACCAGCAATATCGGTTCGGTGATTTCTATGAATATCAGCAATTATGACGATTTTAGTAATTCTACCGGCTGGATTGCTTATGACACGACAGTGAATAATTGGCTGCTGCGCTCCGATGGCGATCCGCAAACCAAAAATGTTTATATTAAATTCCGTGACGCGGCTGACAACGAATCGCTCGTGTTTTCCGACTCTATCAAATACGACATCACTCCGCCGCAAAACGCCAGTGTCCTGATCAACAACGGCCAGCCCAAAACTTTCAGCCCGACTGTCAATTTGACCTTGTCCGCCAATCCCGTCGCTGATGTAGCGGAAATCTGGCTCAGTAATTTGCCTGACTTCACAAATAAAATAGAGCTTCACGCATTCCAGCCCAGTTATCCCAACTGGAATTTAGGCGGCACTGGAGATCGCTATGTTTACGTCAAATTCATCGATGCCGCGGGGAATTCGGTCAATGCGCAGGACAATATTCTGGTCGACACCAGTCTTGCTCTGCTGGATTTCATCGAGCCGGACGGCGTTGATGATATTGCCGCTGAATATTTCACAATTAGCTGGATCGATTATCCATCGCTGCTCAACGATCCTACCGCGAAAATCACATTTTCGGCGAAAGAAAACAATACTGGCAAGCCATATTCGATTTCGCAAAATATTCCGTATGATGATCCTGTCAATGGCACGCTCTGGGATGTCCGTGCTGTAGATGTCGGCACTTACAATATTAGTGCGGCGATCGATTCTATTTTTGGCGTGATTACCATCGATGCGCCGCATCAAATTTATGTGCGGCATGGTTCGACCCCAACTCCGCCAGCTGTCCTCGTCATCGAGCCGAGCCGCGATGTGCAGGCCGGCCAGTCTGTGCATATTGTTTGGGAGGATAAAAATACAGCTGGCGATGGCTCGTTCATTACGATTTATTACGACACGGACACCAATCCGGCCAATGGCGGCCGCACGCTGATCACCGCTAATATTGACGCGGACGATACGGCTGATTTTTACGATTGGCTGACCGACAATGTGCCGCAAGGCGAGTATTACATCTGCATCGAGATCAGCAACAGCACATATACCAATTATGATTATTCCAGCGGCAAAGTTATCGTGCCCAAGCCTGCCGAGATAAATAGCAGCTCCGGCGGCGGGGATACCGACGAGCCGATCTATTCGTATCCCAATCCGGTCAGCCCGAAAAAAGGCGAGACGGCGCATATCGTTTATCGCGTAGACAAGGACGGCTGGACAAAAGTGTATATCTACAATATTCGCGGTCAGCGCATCTGGCAGACCGACAGATTTGCGCGCGGCGGCGAAAGCACCGAAGTGCCCTGGGACGGCCGTGATACGCGCGGCGCGATCGCCCCCAACGGCATCTATATCCTGATGCTGGTCAATGAAAAGAAACACATTATCGCCAAAGGCAGGTTGACTATTTATGACTAGACTGCGGCGTGGAATTCTTCTTTTCCTATTTTGCGGTTTTTTGCTGGCTGAGACCAAAGACACTTACAATCTCGAGCCACTGCTGATCGGCGCGGACGCTATGGCGCGGGGCGGGGCATATCTGGCCGCGCCGCAAAGCAGCCATTATGTTTTTCAAAATTACGCTTTTTTGGGCAATACTTCACCGCGCCTTTCTTTGTCCGCTTTTAAATTGCTCAATGAAGTCAACTATCTCGACGCGGCTTACAGTCAAAATAATTTTAGCCTGGGTTTTCTGACTGTGCAGGAAAGCGGCGGCTATCTGCGCAGCGCGACCAATCAACGCACCGGCGGCCGCATCGGTTTTCAGGACACGACTATTTACGGCGCTTATGGCGCCAATTTTGAGACTTTCGGCCTTGGCGCGCGGCTTAAATACCGCCAGAAACATTTTTCCGGTTTTTCGGCCAGCGCTTCCGGTGCGGCTCTGGATCTGGCCGGATTTTACAAATTAAATTCTTTCTGGAGTTTTGGCGCGGAGCTGGCCAATCTCGTGGCTACGCCGCTGGACTGGTCGGACGGCGAGCGGGAAAAATTCCTGCCGGAATACGGCCTCGGCTTACGTTTTCAGCCTTTCACGCAGGTGGATTTTTACACCGATGTTAATCTGGTCGAAAATACTCCGCTCTGGCATATCGGCACAGACTACTGGCTGGGACAAAATATGGTCCTGCGCTGCGGTTTTGAGGAAGCCTACGATTTGCAGTACGAGACAGAGACCAAACATTTCAAATTCACGGCCGGTTTGGGTTTCAATCTCTGGGGTTTTTATTTTGATTACGCTTACAACCCCGGCGACGACATGGCCGAAAATTTCACGCATTTTTTCACGGCCTCTTATCGTTTTCCCGAGCGCGCCAAAAAAACTCCGCCGCGTCCCGTGGTGGAAAAACCAACTCCGCCGCAAAAACGGCAAAGATTTTTCCGCGATATTGGTTATCTGTCTATTGAGGAGCAGATCGCCATTGAAAACCTCGCCTCAGCCGGTATTTTGCCGCGCGCCAATCCGTATTTCGCGCCACAGCGCGTCATGAGCCGCGCCGAGTTTTTCACCATACTGCTCAATTTGTTGGACAAAGCCGACCGCGTGCCACGCGAGGAGATCAAGCATTTCAGCGATTCCACTAAATTGGCCGAGCGCGCTTCCAGTTATGGCTTATTGAGCGGCTATGCGGACGGTTCCGCGCGTCTGCATCTGCCCATGCGTCGCGATGAAGCGGCCGGCGCGGTGACGCGTTATGAAGAGATCAGCGGTTTGGATTTACTGAACTCGCTGCGTTATAGAGACGTGCCGCGCCGTCACTGGGGTTACAAAGACATCAATTTGACCCGCGAGAAAAATCTGACTTACGGCGTTGGCCGCGATTTATTCGAGCCAAAAGCTTACCTGACCCGCCGCGACGCCGCGCGTATCCTCTCGCGTCTGCGTTACACGCAGGAATTAACGCGCGATCTCCCGCCGATTGAGGGATTGCAGTAATTATTTTTTCAGCAAGGGTTTGACAAAATCCAAAATTATCTTTGCCTGTTTTAAAGCATCGGCCACATTTTCCGGTTCGATCACTATCTCTCGCGGATAACGTGGCTGAACGCCATAACGATTTAGAAGATTACACGGCGTTAATATATCTTGGAAATCCGTTAAATATGTCATGCCTAACCGGCATAATTCATCGAGCTTATGAATTCTAGGCGGCTGAATCCCTTGAAGAGCCAGAAATCCTTTTAAACTTTTCTCCGCGGACTGTTGACATAAATAGCAAATGATCTCCACCGGCAAAGGTCGTCTGCCTTGCAAATATTCGGCGCTACCCAAATCTGTTTCGGCAAAAGAAAACCACTCCAGAGCGTATTCCAGCTCATCCATAGATCAACTTTCCTTTTTCAGCAACTTCGTGTTCCAGCGTGGGAGCAGAAAGACGATATTCGAATCTTGATTTTTTGCTCACTAAAACATCTGTCGGTATCGATTTGTGCCCGGAAATAGCCAGATCAACCAGACCCATCGCTTCTATATCCCGATACGGCGCATTGTCATTCATGATCACATAAAAATCCAGATCAGAATCTTGGCGCGGCGCGCCGTACGCGTAAGACCCAAATAGATATATTTGCTCTACAGGCAGAGTTTTCACAATAATATTTTTTATTGTGTCTATCTCTTCTTGAACTCGTTTTTCCATAATAACAATTATACCACAGACATTTGCCTTTGCCTTTTTTTTGTGTTATATTCCGCGCATTCAACCCAAAAATACGGAGGGTTTTCACAATGACGGACACTATAGAGATACGCTGGCACGGCAGAGGAGGGCAGGGCGCGAAAACCGCCGCGCTTTTGGTCGCGGACGCCGCTATCGCCACCGGTAAACTGGCGCAGGCTTTTCCCGAATACGGCCCCGAGCGCATGGGCGCGCCGGTCAAGGCTTTTAACCGCATTTCTGAGCGGGAAATCCGTGTGCATTGCGCCGTCGAGCATCCATCTATCGTTTTGGTGCTGGACGAGACTCTCCTGGACAGCGTCAATGTGCTGGAAGGCGTGCCGGACAACGGCACTATCATTATCAACACCGAGCAATCCGCGGATGCTTACCGCCGAAAATTGAATTTCAAAGGCCATATTTATACGGTCAACGCTTCCGGCCTCGCCGTCAAAAACATCGGCATGAATAAACCCAATACGCCGATGCTCGGCGCACTGATCAAAGCCACCGGCATTTTGGATTACAAAAAAATGCTCGACGACACCAAACACAAACTGGAAAAAAAGTTTAAGAACAAACCGGAAGTCATTGAAGGCAATGTCAAAGCCATTCAAGATGCTTACGAGGAGGTAAAAAAATAATGTCTTTCGATACGCAAAAATATACCGGTACTTTGACTGTCGGCGAATTGCCCGAAGGCGGCATTTGGACTGAACCCGGCTCTTCGTTGATGCGCAAAACCGGCGATTGGAAAACTTTGAAGCCGGTCTGGGATAAAAATAAATGCATTAGCTGTATGACTTGCTGGGCTTATTGTCCGGATTCCTGTATCAAAGCCGAAAAAGTCCTGAACGAAAAGACCGGCAAAGAAGACGTGAAAAACGCCGGCATTGATTTGACACATTGCAAGGGTTGCGGCATTTGCGCGGCTGTTTGTCCGCCCAAAGTCGCAGCTATAACCATGGAAAAAGCGCGTTAATTCACAAAAAAGGAGTCAAAAATGACTGTAACAACCGCAATCAAACAACTTACAGTGGCCAGAACGGGCAATGAGGCTATGGCCGAGGCTATGCGGCAGATCAACCCGGACGTGGTTGCCGCTTATCCGATAACCCCGGCTACGGAAATCGCGCAAATATTCTCTTCGTTTGTGGCCGACGGTCTGGTCAATACCGACATGGTCACTGTGGAGTCCGAACACTCCGCGCTGTCCGCCACGCTGGGCGCCGCGGCGGCAGGGGCGCGCGCGATGACTGCCACCGCTTCGCAGGGTCTGATGCTGATGGCCGAGATCATGCCGATAGTAGCGGCGCTGCGTCTGCCGATAGTCATGCCGGAGGTCAACCGCGCCATTTCCGGGCCGATCAACATTCATTGTGACCATTCCGACACCATGTTTTGCCGCGACGCCGGCTGGATACAGATTTTTTCGGAGA
>JAISEH010000015.1 GCA_031264205.1 Candidatus Margulisiibacteriota bacterium | reverse complement strand
AACCCGCCGCAAGCGGCGGCCAGAGAGAAGTACCCGCGCAAGGCGCGGATACGCTGAAGCGCATGAGCCGGTGTTGTTGTTTGCCTAACGCCGTCAACGGAGTTGAGAAAAATCACATTGCGCGGCTGTTCTGGCTTCGGTATAATTTCTTTCATATTCAGAGTATTTAGATACTCTGCTCTATTTTCAGATGCGCCCTGCATAGACCGATCCAACAGTTTTATTTTCCCGTTTAACCTAAATAAATTTTAAGGAGCGTATCTCTATGCAAAAATATTTTCTTTATGCCAGAAAATCGTCGGACGCAGAGGATAGGCAAATACTTTCTATTGAGGCGCAGTTAGTAGAGTTACAGGAGTATATAAAGAACAAAGTACCGGACGCATATATCGTTGAACAATTTACCGAAGCCAGAACAGCCAGAGAATCGGGCAGGATTATTTTTAACAAAATGCTGTCCAAAATAGAGAAAGGCGAAGCGGACGGCATAATCGCTTGGCATCCGGACAGACTGGCTAGAAATTCCGTTGACGGCGGACGTGTTATCTATCTTGTAGATAAAGGCTGTATCAAATACTTAGAATTTCCTACATATAGATTTGATAATTCCGCACAGGGTAAATTTATGTTGAATATTATCTTTGGACAATCAAAGTATTATGTAGACAATCTGTCCGAGAATGTGAAGCGTGGAATACGGCAAAAACTTCGCCGCGGCGAATGGCCGAATTACGCCAGACTTGGCTATGTAAATAATCTTAAAACAAAAAAGATAGAACCGGACAGTATTATTGCGCCAAAGATAAAACAGTTATTCGAGCAATACGCTACCGGAGAATATACGCTGGATAGGCTGTCTTTGTATGCCGAGAGTATTGGTTTATTCGGCAGGCATAAAAGCAAAAGAATTACGAAGTCAAATATAGTGCGAACAATAACCAATCCTATATATTGCGGAATTATAAGATACAACGGCGAAGTTTTTACTGGCGTTCACGAGCCTATTATATCAAAAGAACTATTCGACAAAGTGCAGGAAATATACAAAAACAAATCACGCCCGAAGGCAATAAAGCATAAATTCTTTTTTACAGGTTTAATGAAGTGTCCAAATTGTGGTTGCATGATAACCGCCGAGAAGCAGAAAGGTTTTGTTTATTACCGTTGCACCAAAAAGAAAGGACAATGTAATTCTGGATATGTCCGAGAGGAATTATTAACAAAAAAAATAAATGAGCAAATAGAGAGAGTTGCTGTAAGTGATAGTCTTATACAATATTTAAAAGAACGAATAGACAGAGAAAAACAAAACCTTTCTGCCTCTGTTGAACAAGAAACTAAAGAACTGGACAAAAAGATAAACGATATAGACAACAAAACAAACAGATTATTGGACTTATATTTAGAGAATAGTATCAGCAAGAGAGATTTCAGCAAAAAGAAAGAATTTATGCTTGAGGAAAAGTTAAAACTGGAGCAGCATTTAAAATATCTTGAAAGAGGACAATTTTACTGGCTCGAACTTTTGGCAGAGTTTATAAATGGCTTAACAGAGCCAAAAAAAGCACTCGAAACGAATGACTTGTTAGAAAAGCGGAAATTCCTAGAAAACACCGGCTCGAACTTCTCTCTGGGCATTGCGCCGCGCCGGACGCGTAACGCCGCGCTGGATTTTAAAAATTCAAATACAGACAGCGTTTTGGGCGGGGGAGCTGGGAAAAAGATAGTCCCTGCGCTGAAAAACGCGGTCTGCAGGAAAACGGACAGTCTGGATTTTGGTTTTGAGTTTAAGCATTTTTGGCGAGTTCTAACAAAAACTGATTTGCAGAAAAATAAGGAAAATCAATTTTGTTTCATCTGGCGGAGAGGGAGGGATTCGAACCCTCGGTCCCTTGCGGGACATCTGATTTCGAGTCAGATACGATCGACCACTCTGACACCTCTCCAGGTAGAGAATATTTTAAGCGAAAATTTGCTTTCTGGCGATACAACTTATTTTTTTAAACTGTCTCCACGACTAAAATCCACATGACGGTTTATGCTTTCCACCAATGATTCCATGCACAGCGCGCATTGGCCGGTCGGCTCGCTGATACAGCGTTTGCCCGGATAAATTTCGTAATTTTTTTTGTAGGGCTGTGGTGTGAAATTAGGCATTAACACATTGGCTCCGGCTTGCAGTCCGTCCAGCCGGTAATCTTTGTCCAGACTGCCCAGCGCGGTCGTGGCCGGTAAATGCGCGTTTTTGGTCAGTATCCGCGTCAGAGCGACGCAGCGCAAAGTCAAGTCCACACTGCCACGCGGCAGGTCTTTTAATTCCGTGGCCTGATGCGGTATGAGCGGCCCGATGCCGATCATGTCAAAATTTCTGGCGGCAAAAAACAAAATATCTCCGGCCAGTATTTCCGGCGTTTGCTTGGGCAGACCGACAATAATGCCGGAGCCGGTTTGATAACCGAGTTCTTGCAGATCATCGAGACAGCGCAGACGATTGGCCAGACTCATATTCGGGTGCAGCCGTTCGTAGAGCGCCGCGTCAGTGGTTTCGATTTTCAGCAAATATCTATCCGCGCCGGCTTCACGCCAGAGTTTGTAGGTGTCCCGTATTTTTTCGCCGACGGAGAGCGTGATCGACAGAGCATATTTTGTTTTGAGCGCGCGGACTATTTCCGCCAGCCATTCCGGATCAAGCTCCGGGTCTTCGCCGGATTGCAGGACTATGGTCTTAATGCCTGAAGCATGGATCAAACCGGCGGCGGCGATGATCTCCTCTTGGGTCAGGCGGTAACGCGGCGTGTTTTGATTGTGCCGGTTGAGGCCGCAATAAGCGCAGCTGCCCTGACAATAACTGCTGAACTCCACAATGCCGCGCAGTAGCACGCCGTCGCCACAATATTTTCGCCGCACATCGTCCGCGCGCGCGAAAAGCTCCCGTATTTTTTGCCGGTCATCAGTTTTTAAATATTCTAAAATTTCTGCTTTATTCATAATTTCAAATCCCGTAAAACGCTTTGAAAATCCGGTGGTTCCGGAGCGGCGGCCTGTAAAATTTTGCCGCTGCAAGGATTGGTAAAACAGACCGCTGCGGCATGGAGCATTTGGCGCGGCGCTTGGCGGTAAATGGCGTTTTTTAACGCGGTGGTCTGATAAATATTCTCGCCGAGCAGCGGAAAACCAGCCTGCGCCAGATGCGCGCGGATCTGGTGTTTGCGGCCGGTGATGATTTGCGCTTCAAAATAACTAGCCAGCGCGTTGGTTTTGAGCACGCGTATTCTGGTTTCGGCGGACTGGCCGTCGATCGGCCGGTCGAGCGTAAATTTGACGGGAAATTTTTTTAATAAATCGCCCTGCGCGATCCCGCGGTAATATTTCTCCACGCCGAATTTTTGAAAAACCTTGACGATTTCCGCAAAAGCATTTTGGTTTTTGGCGAAAATAACTACACCGCTAGTATCTTTATCAAGGCGGTGCGCCGCGCGGATTTGCGGATTTTGCAAATCTTTTTGCAAGAGATTTTCCAGAGAGTTTGTCTGCGCGTTGACCAGCAGTCCGGCCGGTTTGTTTACTATTATATATTCGTTGTCTTCCGCAACGATAGTGTAACGAACGCTGCGGACATTTCTGCTCTGCTCAATGTCCGTTGCTATTTCCACCGCGTCGCCGGTTTGTAATTTATATCCCGCGATCCACACGCGCTGTTGATTGACAAAAACTTTTTTGGCGTCAAGCAATTTTTTGGCCTGCGTCGCGGAAATG
>JAISEH010000142.1 GCA_031264205.1 Candidatus Margulisiibacteriota bacterium | reverse complement strand
AGACCGATGCAGCGTTTCACATAATCCATACCGGCACGCCCGGGCTGGATAAAATAGGTGGCCATCGTTTTGCCGTCAATTTCATAAGTATAGTTGCGCGCCGGCTGCGGCGAAAGCGGCACTTTGAAAATCACAATATCCAACCGCTTGGGCTTCACGCCAAAATTCAGCAAAAACCGTGTTTTGACCAGTGGAGACGCGGACTGAAACCACGGATTGGGCAGGACAAAAAGCAATTTGTCGGCATACCAGGCCTCGCGCAGAGGATTGGACAGACCGAAATACAGGCGGTTGACGATCAGCACATCGCCGACATTCAAAGTCGGTATCATCGACCCGGACGGAATAATAAAGATCGTCAAAACCGTCGCTTTCAAAAGCAACGCAAAAATTATCACGCCCAGTATCGACCAAACCGATTCTTTTTTCTTGGGTTTTAGCTCACCGGTCTTTTTCTGAAAAAACATTACGCTGATGGCGCGGCCGGAATGTCCGTAGCGGCTTCTGCGGGCTTGGCGGTTTCGGCCGCTGCCTTCGCTTCGGCCACGGCTTTGGCTTCCGCTTCTTTCTGGGCTTTTTCCTCGGCTTCTTTGGCGGCTTTTTCGGCTAGTTTGGCCTGTTCGCGCGCCTTGTCCTGCTCTTTGCGCAAAGCAGATTTTTTAGCGGCGGCCTCAATATTTTTCTGCAAATCTTCTTTGACGCGGGTAATTTTCGAACCGATCAGATCACGCAGGTAAAACAATCTGGCGCGTCTGGCTTTGCCGTATTTGACCAGCTCGATCTTGGCGACTGTTTTAGTGTGTATCGGGAACGCTTTTTCCACGCCGACGCCGTCGACCACTTTGCGCACGGAGACCATTTCATTGATACCGCTGCCGTGGCGGCTGATGACCACGCCTTCAAAAATCTGAATTCTTTCTTTTTTCTTGTCGCCAGTGCCTTCAATAATACGTTGATGCACTTTGACAGTGTCACCGGCACGGAAATTACTGACATCCGACTTTTTTTGTTTATTCTCGATTTCCTGTATCACAGCATTTTTCATAATTACTCCATTACTTAAAACAAGGGGAGTTAGTTTATTATATTATTCTAGGGGTGTCAACAAAAACGCTGTCTGTTTATTTAGTGCGGCAAAATATTTGCCGCACTCTGCTCGACCAATTAAAAGTTTCCAACTATAAATTATTGGATGTATAGTTTTTGAAAAAGTGGGTATAGTATAGTATCATAGCGTAGGAGAAAATAGTGAACAATTATTACTTAACAGCTACCCCCCCCCCCCCAATAAACTTTTAATTCCGGTCACGGGTTTTTTGCGTTTGATTAACAAAGAGAGGGGGTGATTACCATGGATATTTCATCAGTTGGTAAAACTTATACTAATATTCCTGCATATCACGGTAGCGAAAAGAATCAGCCTATCTCTTTGGAAACCAGAATTATAGATGGATTGAAAAAATCTCCTGCTTATGCAAACCTTGGAACAGATGAGTTGTCGGAGGCGGCAGAGCGTCTTGCTAAAAAGGTGTATAACATCGAAGAAACGAAAGAGTTTAAGTCGCTTGGACTTGACCCTTCAAAGCAACATGATGTTACAGGTCTTTCAATCAATGACGATGGCTCGATTGGAATTAGTTTCAAATTCGTTGGCGACCCTCCGAATGTTGCTACGTCTGGCAAAATAGGAAAGGCACTTAAGCAATCAATCGAACAGGACTACGCTAAACAACATTCTATTGTTCTTCAACCAGACTCTTTTGATAGGAAAGCTCTGCTGATATATGACGACCCACTTATTGACATAAAACCGAGGAATGATCTGCCGGTACATGATGATACGCTTCGTTACATAAAACCGCAGGGGTAATATTAGACAAATAATAGAACCAAATATTGATTTTTGTTTCGTCTAGCAGGCTACTCTGCTAGACGATTTTCCCCAATCACCGCTCGCTCGTATTCTTTCCGCAAATAACTTTTCGGCACGAGTGTATGGATATTGTCCCACGGCAATTCCTTATCGACATCCATAGCCTGCAAAAAATCCTCCAGTTTGTAAGCGCATTGCGCCAGAGCCTGCAGCCAGAGGCTGTATTTAAAATGCTCCTGCCAGGCGTCGTAACGGCAGCCCAGACGGTACGCCGCTAAAATAACCGCGCCGATCTCGCGTCCCGAGCGGCTCAAAACCGCCTCTATCGCCGAGGATTCCGCCTGATGATAACGGAATTGCACGCGGCGCGAATGGAGATTTTGTTTGATCAAACTCTGCTTGCGCTTGATCTCCTCCGGCGGATTTACCGCCGCCCATTGAAAAGGCGTGTGCGCTTTGGGCACAAAATTGGACGCGCTGATCGTCAGGGTGAAATTTCTAGTCTGCCGGTTGGCGTCCAGAATTTTTTCCGCCAGCGCCGGTATAGCCAGCACATCGGCGTCGGTCTCACCGGGCAGGCCGAGAATAAAATACAATTTCAGCGAACGAATGCCGCTGTCGATGGCGATACGCGCGGCCTGCAAAATATTTTCCTCGGTCATTTCTTTGTGAATAATATCGCGCAAACGCTGTGTGCCGGCCTCCGGCGCGATAGTCACAGTACTGCGGCGAACTTTTTGCGTCTCGGCCAGCAATTTCGCGGAAATGCTCTCGGTGCGCAAAGACGGCAGAGAAACATTTATTTTTCTCTCGACGTATTTCTGATTGAGCGCGCAGACCAGCTCCTCGATCTGCGGATAATCCGTCGCGGTCAGGGACAGCAAAGAAATTTCCGCATAGCCGCTCTCCAGCAGACCGTTCTCCGCGTCGCGCAAAATATCCTCCAGCGGGCGTGGACGCAAAGGCCGCCAGGTAAAACCCGCCTGACAAAAACGACAGCCGTGCAGACAGCCGCGCATGATCTCCAAAACCAGACGATTGTGCACTGTGTCTATATAGGGGATTATAGTCTTGACCGGATTATTCAACCGGCGCAAATCTTTAATATAATTTTTCGCCGTCTTATTCCGCAACGCCGGAATATAAATGCCGTCGCGCGACAAAGCGGCCAGATACTCCAGCTTGGCCGATCGCGGCAGTTTCTTAAAATCCGGCTCGGCCAGCACGCGCAAAAAATCCTCGAACAATTCCTCGCCTTCGCCGACCAGCACAACATCCAGAAAATCCGCCAGCGGCTCGGGATTGAAAGCGCAGGGACCGCCGGCAAAAATCAGCGGATCATTTTCGCCGCGCTCTTTGGCCAGCAAAGGAATTTGCGCGCGGTCTAAAAACAAAAGCACATTGGTATAAGTCAATTCGTGCTGCAGCGTAAAACCCACCGCGTCAAAATCTTTGACCGGCCGCCGCGACTCCAGCGCAAATAACGGCCAGCTTTTTTTTTGCAAAGCCGCCAGCATATCATCTTCCGGCAAAAAAGCGCGCTCCACCGCGGCCTCCGGCAAAGCATTGCCGCGAAAATACAGAATATTCAAACCAAGATTGGACATGCCGACTTCGTA
Source organism: Candidatus Margulisiibacteriota bacterium (assembly GCA_031264205.1). Classification (GTDB taxonomy): domain Bacteria; phylum Margulisbacteria; class Termititenacia; order Termititenacales; family Termititenacaceae; genus Termititenax. The sequence continues at coordinate 12,077 of JAISEH010000142.1, read as the reverse complement.
TTTGTCGGGATAGCAAAGGCAAACCCGGACATTTCGGCCCGGCTCATCAAGCCAGACATCTGCTTTATAAATAGAATTTTCTTCCTGACCGATATATTGCGCCGGATTGCGCACCGCGCGTAATACTTTCTTTAATTCTTGCGTGTCCGGCACTGTCAGGCCGCCAAAACTTCGCGGACAAAGCGGTGATTGAAAACATGTCCGGATTTGTAAACAAAAAACTCCGCTTGCGGCAGCGCGCCGGCCGCCGCGATATCGCCGATGAAATCCAAAATTTTATGCCGCGCCAGCTCGTCAGGGAAACGCAAAGCCGTGGAAAATCCTTTGGTGGAAATCACCACGGCGTTTTTGAGCGACGCGCCCTGCGCCCTGTTCTGCGCCAGCAGCCACTCGATCTCTTCCTGAAAGCCGTAAGTCCGCGCCGGCGCGATGTATTGCGCGTAATCATCCCGCGCCGCGTCAAAACTGCCCAGGTCTGTCTGCGCTTGCGGATTGTTGTAATCCAGCAAAAAATTTACTTTGAAATTTTCAGCCGGCAGCGCCAAGATAAATTTTCCGTCAGCGACTAATTTTTGCGGCGCGGCAATTTTTAAAAGCCGCTGCGGTTTATCCTGTTCCTGAAAACCGGCGGCCAAAATTTGCTCAACTATAAATCTAGCCGAGCCGTCTTTGATCGGCGCTTCGTCGCCGTCGATCTCGATCAGCGCATTGTCCACGCCCAGGCCCACCAGAGCGGAAACCAAATGCTCCACAGTCTGCACCGAGCTGCCGTCGGGGAAAAGCACCGCGGTGCCGCGCTCCTCGCCGCGCACATTGGTATAAATATATTTGCTGGTCAGTGTCGAACTGCGAAAAACCAAGCCGCTGTCCGCGGGCAGCGGTGAAATAATAACTTCCGCAAATTTCGCCGTGTGAATGCCGTAGCCGTTGAAGACGATTTGCCGCGCCAGTGTTTTTTGTTTCATAGCGCAATTATAACAGCACTGTTATAAAATTCCGTTAATCGTCATCGAGAGCACACCGCAAAAAGGATGCGCTTCGTCGAGTTCGTCGTCATTGTCTATGTCAATTTTAGTGGAATTGCGTACCAGATTGATCGCCATGAGGCTGAAGTACATGTTATTAGTTGTGTAAAGGCGCAAGCCAAAATTAAAGTTGTATTTATTGTCTTCATAGGCCAGCGCGTCCGCCACCCAGGAAACTTTTTCGCTGGTGAACAACTCACCGCCGGCCAGCATCGAAGCCCGCATTTCTTTTTCCGGTTCAATGTAGCGTCCGGCCGCGCCCATGCTGAACGAGTGTCCGCCCACAAATTTTTTGGTCACCACCATAAATACGCTGGGATATTCCCGAAATGCATAAGTTCCTTTGGACGAAAGATTTTCCCAGCCAAAAGCCACCAGCATCGGATCGTCCTCGTCCCGCATCGAGCCGTACCATTTGGCGTTGCTAAAAAGTCCTTCGCGCTCGCTGCGGCCGCCGAAAGTCAGCTCCAGCCACTCCGACCAACCCAGACCGATATTGTATCGCCAGTGCGCCGGATCGGTGTAAGTGGACGAGGCCCCGGCGGAAAAAGCGGAAAGCCCCATATTCCATTCCTGATAACGCAAAGCTTCGGCGTCGGGCACCATAATATAGCCGCTGGAGCCGGTCAGTGTGCGTCCGCCAGCCCAAATCAAGACAGGGAAAAACACAGCGCCAAACAAAAGTTTTTTCATAAAACCCCCCGAAGTCTACTTTAAGCTATTATATAATATTTCCAGTCTTTTGGTAATAGCCGAATTCAGAAAAGACTTTTTGGCGTTTTGCTCCGCGCCGTCCGCCAGACGCCGCAACTCCGCCGGAGTGTTCAGCAGGTCGATAACTTTTTGACTAAAAATTGTTAAATCGTCTGGAACTAAATAGCCGTCCACGCCGTTCTCGATCATCTGGGACACGCCGCGCGCGTCGATCGCCACAGCCGGCTTGCCGCAAGCTTTGGCTTCGGAAATCACCAGTCCCTGCGTCTCGGTTTTGCTGGCGCAGACAAAAAGATCTCCGGCTTTGAGATAATCATAGACCCGCGCGCGCTCCACGCGGCCGGTAAAGATAACCTTGTCGGCGATTTGCAAATCAGCCGCCAGTTTTTTGAGCGCGGCTTCCAGCGGGCCAAACGCCACTATCATCAAACGCGCCGCCGGAACATTTGCGGAAACTTTTTGGAACATTTTCAGCAGGAATTCGATATTTTTTTCTTTGGACAAACGGCCACAGTACATCAGTAGCAAAGTGTCCGGCGTCAGGCCGTATTTTTCCCGAATACCCTGCGGATCGGCTTTTTGCACGGCCGCGTCGTCCACGCCGGTCGGCAACGCTTCGATGCGCTGGGTGACACCGTATTCCTGCCGCAAAATATTCTGGACTATCGCGGTCGGCGTGATGATGAGATCGCAGCGACGGCAAAAATTTTTAATCAGGCCGATCAAAATCGGCCGGCTGATGAAACGCGGCAGCGGCACAAAATGCAGATAATCCGTGAACAGCGTGTGAAAATGGTAAACGAACGGGATTTTCATTTTCTTGGCGATATGTCGCGCCAAAAACCCGAGCTGGTACGGCGAATGGGAGTGAATAATGTCCGGTTTATTTTCGCGCAGCCATTTGCCGAAACCGCGCTTGCCCGGCAAGGCCAGCCGGAAACCCGGATACAGCCGCGTGCCCAGCGACGGGAAACGCAGCACGCGATAAACGCTGTCGTCCTGAAAATCAGGATACCACGGCGCGATCACAGTCACTTCATGGCCGAGCGCGGCCAGACCGCGGGCGTAAGTGTCCACCGAAACTGTCACGCCGCTCAAATACGGCTTGAAAGATTCTGTATACAGATGAATTTTCATTCCCACTCCTGCTGTTTACCTTCGAGAGTTTTCAGTCTGTCGTATATTTCCGGCAATTTATTGTACAGCGCGCGGCGGCGCATGGCCACGCCATAATCATCCGCGGTCGGCGTGCCGTAAATTTTGGAATTGGGCGGAATGTCGGTCAAAACCGAGGTCGAGGCGAAAATCACTGTGTTGCTGCCGATGCTGATATTGTCGCCCACGCCGGCATTGCCGGCCAGCACCACATTGTCGCCGAGTGTCGCGCTGCCGGCTACATTTGAGGAACCGGCCAAAATACAATTCCGGCCGATCTTTACGTTATGCCCAATATGCACTTTGTTGTCGATTTTGGTGCCCTGTCCAATGACAGTAGCGGAAATAGTCGCGCGGTCGACACAGCTATTCGCGCCGATTTCCACATCGTCTTCAATAATAACCTTGCCCTTTTGCGGCACTTTGCGCTGCCGGCCATCCTTGTCCTGTATATAGCCAAAACCATCAGCGCCGATCACAGCGTTGGCGTGGATAATGCAGTTTTTGCCGATGACACAGTCCGCGTATACCACCGCGCCAGCGTATAAAATCGTGTTGTCGCCAATGACCGCATTTCGTCCGACAAAAGCCTGCGGATAAATAGTCACGTTTTGCCCGATAACCGCCGCCGGATCGACAAAGGCTTTTTCCGCAACGCCGGTTTTTTCCGATTCGGGATAAAAAATATTGAGCAGCTCGATCAAAACTTCTTTGCCTTTGGCCGTGATAATTTTGGGGCAGGAAAATTCCGGCAGGTCTTGATTGAGGATCAGGCAATTCGGTTTTTGGTCTTTCAAGGCCGCGAGGGTTTTGCGCGCCAGACCCAGACAAACCGACTCCACTCTGGCGCAGTCTGCCGCTTCCACCAAAAATCGCAAGGGAATATCCTGCCCGCTCAACTGGCCGCCGATTTTTTCAGCGAGCGTCCGCGCGGTCAGCATTTATTTTTTCTTATTCAGGCGCGTGATGACCTGCTCGGTCAAATCCATGCCGCCTGTGATGATCACCTGTTTGTCCACCACCACGTCGATGCCGACTTCTTTGGAAACAGCGTCCACCGCGGCAACAATATCTTTGCGGATTTTGGCCATTTGCTCGTCGTTGATCATCTGGATTTCTGTTTCTTTGGGACCGAGTTCTTTTTTCATATCTTCCTGCAATTTTTCCAGATCTTTTTCCGTCTTGCCGTCGATCTTGGCCTCGGTCAATTTTTGCGCGTGTTTGTTGCGCAATTTTTCATAATCTTTCATTTTATTATTGAGATCGTCCTGCACGGATTTTGTTTTGCTGTAGCCCTCAAAAACCTGCTTTACGTCGATATACCCGACCGTTGCCGCCAGCGAAACGCTCGCCAAGACCGCCAGACTTAAAATTATTTTTGCCAGTTTCATGTTTTCTGCTCCCTTTAAAAATATATTCGTCTGTTATTTTACCATAAAACTAAAAACGTTCCAGCAAAATATCGCGGCTCAATTCTGAAGTATTATACCAGCCAAAAGGCCGTTTTGTTCCGCATCTCACCTTAACCGCCAAATTTGTAATGGCCAAATTAGAACGTATTGCCCATATTGAAACTCAAGAAACCGTCGGCAAATTCTTTGTGGTCTGGCCAGCCGTAGTCGAGGCGGATCGGCCCCATCGGTGTGATGATGCGCACGCCAAAACCCTGCGCCGAACCCCAGCCTGCGCGGTTGGTGAAATCACGCTCGGTGTCCAGCGGATCATACACCGGCTGCAGCGCCTGCCCGATATCGTAAAACAACGCGCCGACAAACATTTCCGAAAAAATATAGCGGTACTCCAGATTAAAAATAATGCGTTCGTTGCCTTTGGCGAAAATCGACTGATAGCCGCGCACAGTGCTGTCGCTGCCCACATAGTATTGCTCGGCCGGAAAAATATCGCCCAGTTGATAATCATACATCGTGCGGAAAGCCAGCACCTGCTTCTCGGCCAGCGGATGAAAATGATTGTACTGCGCGGAGTAACGCGAGGCGTTGATGCTGCCGCCCAGCAATTTCGCGGAATGATCCATAGAAAAAACCGCGTGCTGGCCGGTGGTCGGATTCATCCACTGGTCACGCGAGTCATAGGCAATGCTGTAGCCCACCGCGCGATCCTGATAATCCTGCGTGCGGTCGTCGATATTGAAAACATCTTCGTAACGAAAACTGTACGTCTCGCTAATGTATTTCGTCTTGCGGAAACCGACTGCGGTCGACCAGCCGTTGCGCAATTCGCGCTGGGCGGAAAGATAATTGTAGCCGTAAGTCGACCACAATCTGCCGGTGAAAGAAGTTTTGTTGTCCCACATCCAGGGATTGTGATAACGGACTTGATACGAAGTCAGTTTCTCGCCAAAGGACGCTTTCAAAAGCAAAGACTGTCCGGAACCCATAATATTGTCCAGCAACAAATCGGCAAAACCAAACCAGCCCTGCACCTGCCCGTAGCCGCCGCCGAAATTGATCGAGCTGGTTTTCTTTTCCTCAACTTTCCAATCCAGATCGATCTTGCCGGTTTCCTCGTTGACGCGCACATCGGGCATTAACATAGAAAAATAATTGAGATTGTAAATACTGCGAAAATCGTCGCGCAACAAAGCGGCGTTGAAAATATCGCCGGATTTCAGCTCCGTCTCGCGTGTGATGACTTTAGTCTGGGTCACATCATTGCCGAGCACACGGATATTGCCGATCTCGCCCTCTGAAATCCGCAACGTCAGCGTGAAATCATTATTTTTGGCCGGACGCTCTATTGAAGCGATGCGCGCAAAAGTGTATTCTTGGTCGCTGTAGAGTTTTTCCACAGCCAGCATGTCTTTTTGCAGCTGACGCGTCGCCAGTATTTCGCCGGGCTTTAATTCCATGACGGCCAAAATTTCCGCTACGGAAAGCGCGCGGTTGCCGGTCACACGGATATTTTTCAGCAGCGGATTTTCCCAGAGCGAAAAAATCACCTGACTTTGGTGATCCCGCACCGTCCGCTCAACTTCCACTTTTTCAAAAAAGCCCAGATCAAAAATCCGCTGGCGGTTGACTTCCGCGCGCATGGCCGAATAAAAATCGCCGGTTTGCAACAAAATCGTCTCCCGGACCACAGTATTCAAAGTCAGCGGCAGAGACGCGGCGGTCTGGCTTTTTAAAACAATCTCGCTGATCGGATAAACAATATTTATCTCGGCTGACTCGTCAGCCGCATAATCGAGGCCGAGCAGAGAAATCGTCACTGGCAACGCGCCTTCGTCGAGCGCCTGCGGCAAAACAAAATAACCGGTCCAGCTGTTTTTTTCATACTCGCGCAGTTCGCCGCGCTGTCCGAGCAGCTCTACGGCAATCGTGGAGATGTGCAAATCCGGCCGGTTTTTTTGCACATTGAAAGTCACAGTTTGCCCGGGCGCATACATGCTGTCCAGATTAAAAGAATAATCCGCGGCGTCCTCGTTTTCGGCGGGGGTCAGCGTCAGCTCGCGTATAGCAGGCGTCACCGGCGCGGAAAAACGCGGCGCGGCGTCCAGCTCCAGAGCGCAAGCCACAGCCAGCAGGCACGACAATGTAAGAAACAATTTTTTCACGCGGGTGGAATAATAACGTGTTTGAGGAAATCTGTCATATTTTTTTAGCCTCCGGCGGGCATATTTCTTTGATGCGCCAAAGAAATATGCAAAAGAAAGCGCTTTTTGGGGGCTTCCAAAGACAGCCCCCAAACCCCTGTCAACTGGCTACGACTTTCATAACCACAAAAGCTCTGTTGCTTTATTTATGTAGATGTCTGTTCGCTCTGCGTACTAGCCCGCATGTGTTATCAGGGTTAGCATTCTGGCGGGAAAACGCTTTTGCTACTATATGTAAATCCATGATAATATTACTAAAATAGGTTTAAATAGGACTAACAAATGCCATTGTTTCATATAGAAAATAATCGACTCTCTCTGGCTAAACCAACCAATTTTAATTTGGAAAAAGAAATCCAAACACTTATAGAAAATAATTTACAAACAGTTTTTAACTGTAGATTTGTCGCAACGGAATTTTTTACGGGAAATGAACATGCTGGCCGAATAGATTCTCTCGCTTTGTCGGAAGATAATAATCCTGTGATTATTGAATATAAAAAAGTGGAATCTTCCGAGTTGATCAATCAAAGTCTATATTATTTGTCTTGGCTGAAAGATCATCACGGGGATTTTCAAGTTGCCGTCAATAAAGCATTGGGTAAAAACGTTGTGGTTGATTGGGGAGATATTCGTGTGATTTGCATTGCTCCAAGTTATAAAAAATACGACATACACGCTGCCCAGATGGTCGGCGCAAATGTTGAACTCTGGCAATATCGTCTTTATGAAACAAATGCATTATATTTAGAAGAAGTATTTCAGAAAAGTTTAGTAAAATTTTCCAATATAAAAGACAACAATAAAAATCCGGTTATGGTTCTAGCAGGAAAAAAAGCGGCATTAACTAGACAGACTGGGTCATATACGGTTGAAGAACATTTAAAAAAAATAGATGAAAAAATTAAATCGCTCTTTCAGGATTTAAGAGAATATATTTTAACTATCGATGAATCAATAGAAGAAGCTCCAAAGAAGTTTTATATTGCATACAAAGCTACACAAAACTTTGTTTGTTTGGAGATTAAGAAAAACAAATTGATTTTGTATCTGAAACTTAACCCCAAGGACTCAAAAATCCCAAGTAATGGCCGTGACGTTACTAATATTGGGCATTATGGTACTGGCGATTTTGAGTTGAAAATCAAAAACGCTGTGGAATTGGAAGCGTCCAAGGAATATGTACGGCAAGCCTTTGATAATATAGGTGGTTAAGTCGCATCAACAAAAAAACCAAATACAAAATAACACCGTAGCAAAAGCGTTTTCCCGCCAGAATGCTAACCCTGATAACACATGCGGGCTAGTACGCAGAGCGAACAGACATCTGCATAAATAAGGCAACAGAGCTTTTGCGGCGCAGATAACGAAAACTATTGCGGGGTGCAGGGGCGGCTTGGGAGCCCCTGCGGGCGTTTTCTTTGGATACTTTCTTTTTCGCTCGTGAAAAAGAAAGTACTCCTCAAAACGTATACCCCAAACCAAAATGCAAAATCCAGTGCAGCTCGCCGTGGCCGAGATCGAAACGCAGCGGGCCGATCGGCGTGGACAGCCGCACGCCAAAGCCATAACCGGATTTAAATTCTTTGACCGAAATTTGCGGATCGTCAAAAGCGCGTCCCCAATCGTAAAACAAAACGCCCTGCCAGTATTCATTGAAAATATAGCGGTACTCGGCGTTGATTAAAATCATTTTTGGCCCGACGGCAAAAGGCTCGATATCCGCGTAACCGCGCACTGTGGAGCCGCCGCCCAGCGAATATTCCTCGCCCTCGAGAATATTGCGGTCGCGCGAGGACAGGTAAGCGCCGCTGCGGTAACTGACGCCCACTACATTGTTGTCGCCAGTCAGCGGTATGTAGCGCAAATACTGCAGCTCGTTGCGGAGAAATTCCACGCCGCCCATACTGATAATTTTCTGGTCGAGAAAATGCAGATCGCCGCCACCCTCAAAATGCAGGCGGTACATATCGCCGTCCAGCGCAATGCCGGTCTCGTCCAGATAACGCAGGCTGTCGTAAATATAAGTCAGCGCCAGTGAGCGTTTGAGATAATGCAGGTCAGGATTGGGCCGGTCTTCCTGCACAAACTCGTCTTTGTATTCCAGCAAAATATTGTACTGCCGGCCAAAAGGCAGCGGCAGACTGAAGTCTGTGGAAAAACCATTGCGGCGAATCGCCAGTATATCGCCGACGCCGGATTCGGGATTGCGTATCGTCTCGTAACTGGTGTTCCGATAACTGGTAAAACCCCAGGTCAAATCGCGCGTTAAAAACCACGGATAATAGTAGCGCGCGCGGTAGCTGGATTTCGGCAGAGCGTTGGGCAGGCGGTATTCGCGGCCAAACTGCATATTGAGCTGTATTTGCTCGCCGGTATCCAGCAGATTAATCAGACTAACCCGCGCAAAAGCAAATTGTTCGCGCGAGGTGACGCCCAAACCGGCGTTGAGCTGACTTTTCTTTTTTGGTCTTACTTGCAGCCGGATATCCACCTCGCCGTCATTCACACCCGGAGTTATTTCCGGCAGCAACACCGCGGAAAAATAACCCAGGCGGAAAATGCGCATACGGTCTGCGGCGAGAGTTTTGGCGTTGAAAACTTTGCCGGGCGAGAGCGCCATCTCGCGCCGGAGCAGGTCACCATGCGTGTAAATATTGCCGGACAAAATAATTTCGCCGACCACCGGCTCGACGACGCGCACGTGCAACACATTGTCCGAAACCAGCTTGATTTCCTGTATCGAAGAAAGTTCGTAACCTTCTCTTTGATAAACCTTGTTCAAATGCTGAATGTCTTTTTCCAGTGTCAAAAAATTTAATTGCTCGCCTGCTTCGGTTTGCCAAAAATCCCTGATCTGCGTTTCCGGCAGCGAGACATTGCCGGCAAACTCCACCGCGCGCAAAACCGGATTTTCGCTCACGACAAAAAGGAGCAGCAAACCGCCGCCGCGCGGCTGCAAATCCACATCAACAGCCTGAAAACCGCCCAGCGCCATGATCCGGTTAATGTCTTCCTGCAAAACCGGCGCGTCGAGACGCTGGCCGCGGCGGGTTTTGATCTGCGCGCGGCTCAAAATATCCTGCGCGCTGTAGATCTGATTGCCGGTCACTGCGATGTACAAAACCGGCAGATTAAAATATTCCGTGTCCAGCGCGTGCAGACCGCAACAGATTAAAATCACGCTCAAAAACTTTTTCATTATTTACTCCGTCAAAAATTGTGCAGCATTTCCAGCGACAGCGCCGGTATATATTCTTCCTGTTGCAAATCCAATTCCTGTCCGACATTCAAAGACAGCTCGTCCAGAAAATAATTTTTCAGCAGTTTAAAAGTCAATTTATAAGAACCGACTGTAATATTTAATCTCTTGTTTTGCAGATTGCGGTCCAGCGTGGTGTCCACGCTGAAAAAAATCCGCTCTTTCCAAAGCTCTTTGACCATTTCCAGGCCGAACAAATATTCGGTCAAAAGCGCGTCTTCTTCGTCTGTCAGCGCGGCTTGAGTTTCCAGTCCGGCGAAACGCGCCGCGTCCGCGCCGATGTCGCGTTTGAAACGCACATCATAGAGTCCGGCTGTCTGCGCCACACTTTTTTCCACCGGCCGCAAAATAGTGCGCGCCAGCAAATTTATCTCCGTCACAGTCAGATCGCGCGCGGTTTCCCTGACCACTTCGCCGCCGGTCTGTGTGCTCGTGCCGCGCGCCAGAGCCAGCGCGGATTTCATCAGCGGCGGAGAGATCGCATAAGCCAGTTCCTGAAAACGATACTGGTCGATAGTTTTACCGGTAGTTTTATCACGCAGGACATAAGGCTCGCCGTCCAGCTTCATATCCAGATTCTCTTTGCGATACTTTTCAAAAGTGATAGACGACAGGTCGAAAACCGAGCCATCGATGAACACCAAATAATCCGTCTCTGTCGTGAACGTTTGCGGCGCGGCGTCTTCATCTATATCGCCGGACACCGCCAGCGCGGAGCCGCTGACGACCTGCGTGTCATACACCGTAGTCTGCGCCACCGCCGAGAGATACGGCTCGAGCGTATATTTCTCCGTCTCGCCAAATTCCAGATAATTTTCCTGCGGACGATGTGTCGTCGCGCCCAAAAAATATTTTTCCTGATCTCGCTGCTCCAGCAAAGTAAATTTGCGGTTGAGAAAACTCACATAACCGTCGTCAAGATAAATCAAGCCGCCGATACGCAAATAATTCGTCGAGCCGCCGATGCGCACAGGCGGATTGTTGTCGCGCAAGCCCACATTGATCTGTCCCAAAAACCCGGAAAAATCGCCGCTCAAGAGCGACGCCGTGGACGCCGCGCGCAGATTGTTTTTTATATTTAAATTCAAATCCAGCATCACCGAGAGCGCTTTTTCCGATTTGAGATTGAGCGGTTTGTCGGCAGCCAAGAGGATCAGCGTCCCATTGGAGAAAGCCAGCGTGCCGGTCAGCAGTGGACCCAGCGGTTCATTGGCGCGAATCCGTTTGTCAAAGTCCGCTTTTTTCTCCGCGCTGATCGGCAGCGCCAGCTCGCCGTTTAGTCCCACGTCGCGCAATTCAAAATCACCATTGTACAAACCGCGGAGATTCAGCTCGCCCTGCATATCCTCGACCGTCAGATTGACCGGCAAAACTATTTGTTCGGTTTGCCGGAAATTCCAGCCCCGCAAACCCAGTCTGCCGGATAAACGCAAAGGCGGAGTATCCTGCTCTCCGCTGCGCAAAATGATTTCCAGATTATTGAGCGTTAATTCATTGTCGCGCAAAGCCAGATCCGCGCGGCGGATCAAAGCTTCCTGAATATAATAATTGTCAAAACCAATCCGCGTATTCGCCAGATTTAATTTAGCTGCGGAAAGCCGCGGCGCATCCAGTGTGCCGCGCAGATCAATATCGACATCGCCCGGACTGCTGATCGAGCCGCCGAAAAACGGGATCAACAGCGCAAAATCCTCGCCAGCCAGACGCAGACGCAAATCGATCTCATCCTGCGCAAAACGCTCGTCCCAAAAACCCAGCAAAGGGAAGGAACCGGTCAAAACACGCCGCGCGGTGCGGCTGCCTTTCGTCAAAGCAAAATCCTGAAAATACAAATTGCCGGAGCTGATCAAGGCGCTCAAAAACAAACTGTCGTGACCGGTCACATTAGCGGCATGCAGACCTTGCATTAAAATATTCAAGCTGACCGATCCGCTACGGCCGGTGCCGGCGGTGGCTTCTATCAAATCAGCGCCCTGTCCTTGAATCGAGCCGCTGACTATGCGCAAATTCTGCTCGATGCGGAAATCATCGCCGCGGCTGTGAAAGGCTATGTGTCCGTCCAATTGCCCGCGCAAATCCAGCGCCGGCAAAATATCCACGGTCGGCGCGGCCGGAATATAATCTTTAAATTTACGCAAAGCCGAGTCGCCGTATTCCGCATACAAAACTTTGTCCGGCAGCCGCGCCGGTGTCAGCGACTGCTGGTTTTCCGCGGGGTTTTGCAGACGCCGTTGTAGATCCTGCCAAACCGCTTCGGCCTTGCCGGTAAATTCATAAGCCGCCGCCAAATTCACTTTGGTGTCTATAT
>JAISEH010000112.1 GCA_031264205.1 Candidatus Margulisiibacteriota bacterium | reverse complement strand
ACTTGCAGGGACAACGGGTGTTTAAGATAATTGATTTCGATGCCGCAAGACACTACTATGACCGCGATGCAGATCTGGCCGAGGAGTTTGACCGACCACGGCAAAGCGTAAATGTCGTCGACAAAACCCAGCGCCACGGTCAGCAAGCCGCCGCTCAGGATGACGATCAAGTCGTGGCTAAAAACTCCGTCGTAAAAAAAAACGCTCACACCCAGTCCGGCGAGCAGACCGAGAAAAATCGCCAGTCCGCCGAGTTTGGGTGTATCTTGCGTGTGAATTTTGCGCTGGCCGGGATGGTCGATCGCGTTGGAATAGACAGCCAGTTTTTTGACCGGCCAGACAGCGGCCAGAGCTGTGAGTAGCGCGGCCAAAAAAGTGTCTAAGTAGGCGAGAAAGATTTGAAAACTCCTTTTTCGGCGATCAATTTGCGCAGTTTTTCGATCACCTGCTTGTAAATGCGTGTGGTCTGCGATTCAGAAATGCCGATCGCCTCACCGATTTCTTTGAAAGTTTTGTCGTGCTTGAAACGGCTGATGATGATGAATTTTTCTTTGCGGTCGAGTTTTTGCATGGCCTCGTTTAAAACCACGCCGGATTCGATCTTGTTTTCAAAACTGTTGTCCTGCTCGACGGCCAGATAAATATTGGACGCGTCTGTCACCCAGTTGTAGAGCCGCGTCGGTGAAGCTTTGGTGATGTAGCGGATCTGATCGCGCATCGCTCCGCTGATCCGCGAGTAGGCCAGCGGCCAGACATCTTCATTGCGCTCGGGGTCCCAGACTTTGATCGTCTCAAAAAATTCAATGCGCGCGACATTAGCGATGTCGTCGCCCTCGGTATTCACCACATGCGTCGGCAGTGAGGAAAAATATTTGTTGATCAGATAATTGATTTTGTTGTTGTATTTTTTGAGTATCTGATCAGAATATTTTTCGGTCAAATGTTTTTTGATGTCTTTGTCAACAGTTTTTTTGACTTTTTTCCAGATTTCTTCCACCCGCGCCGCTTCTGTCATTTAACTCAATTCCTTTTCGATTTTTTTCAAATATTCATCGCCGCAGGCGGTCTCCGCGTCGGCCTCGTCCAGCAAAGCGCCGGCGTAGAAGCGGTAAGCCTCGCGCCATTTGTCCCGAAAATAGGCTTTTTCTTTGGCGGAAAATTTTTTCAAAGCCTTGAAAATATCCTCAATAGTGGCGGCCTGCACGGATGGCTGCGCCGATAAATCGACATCCCCCCAACCTGTTAAATATTTAAAACTTACCGGATTGTATCCTGACATATTCCCTCTTGGGATTTATTATACACTATTATTAGCGAATTTCCGATTTTGTTTGCCTGATTAGGCGTTCGGGACAAGTTCGCCGCGTTTGGCCAGTTCTTTTTCGACAGCGTTGGCCAGTTGCGGTATTTGCGTGGCCAGCCGTTTAAGGTCAGCGGTTCCTATATCCGTCAGTCTGTTTTTCAAAACACGGAGCAAAGCTTCTTGCTGAAAAGACGTCAGAGAATTATATTGATTGGCCGCTTTGAGCAGATCATGCGCCGGCAATTTTTGCAGAGCCGCGGTGAAGGCATCCCGTAAAATATCCTGCTCGACGGCCGGCAGGTCTGGATAAAGCGCGCCCAGATCGGTCAAAGCTGTGGAGAGATAAGTGTCTGGATTGGACAGAGAGGTTTTTTTCTGCTCTGCGCGGAGAGCTTCCAGAGGGTCATTGGAGCGACGGGCAGCTTCGTTGGTCTGATAATCGTCCAGAGTGATAATGCCCTGTATGACCATTCTGGCAAAAGGCGTCAGCATACGGACGGCTTCGGTGTGGGCTTCCTGCTCGCTGATTTCCTGCCGGACTTGAGCGCGGACGCTGGCGGCGTATTTTTCCGTGGCTATTCTTAATGCTTCTTTGCGGAGATAAGGCAGGAATATAGCGAGGTCTTTTTTGAGCGTCAGGGCTGTGCCGGAGTAAAAACTGCCGGGCAAAACAGTTTCGGCGGCCAGAGCCGCATTGGAGCTGGCCTCGGCGATATTTTCGGAGAAAGAAATATTTTGCTCAACAGTCTGGCGGATAGAGGCGATAAATTCCTGCTGCTTGGGTTTTTGCGCGTCCGCGGGCGGAGCCGCGCTGTAGCGAACGGTCTGCGCCGGATGCTCCTGATTTTCGATCAGGATTTTAGCGTCATTGGCATTGTTTGAATTGACGAGATTTTCTAAAAATCCGATGTCTTTTTTAAGGGTTTCCAGCACAGCTTCCGGCGCGAAACGCGCGGGAATATCCGCCGGCTGAGCGTTATTGTCCGCAAGACCGGCATTATTTCCCGCGATAATATTTTCCAGAGCCTGCAAAGCGCCGCGGATTTTTTCCGAGACGGAGCGCAGTATTTCGGCAAATTCTTTGTGCCCCTGCTCGGTCAGCTCGAGGATTTTCTGGTCCAGATTTTCCAGCGAGTCAACTTCACCCCGCAGTTTCGCGGCGAGGTCAAGCTGCGAGGAGGAGAGCGGATCCGACACCCCCCCCGCTAATGGTGTATCATTATTTTTGGATACGCTAGATGTGGGGTCTAAAATGCCGAGAGCCTTGCGTAAAGCGTCGTCGGTGTCTTGCGCAACATTTGCGGCGCGGTTTATATCACGGGTAACACTGGCGGCTAAGTCGAGAAACTCCTTGCTTTGCCAGTTGTTTTTTTTACCATAATCGATTAAGTCATTGGCATAATCCGTGAAAAACTTTTCGGCTTCTTTATCGCCGTTGGCTATCGCAAGGACACGCGCCTCATTTGCCGCTCTCAAGAAATTTATACCTTCGGGTTCGGTAACTGTAAGTTTATATTTTCCGATGAACTCGGAGAAACTTAACCTGCCCAAGTCGGTGAGCATTTCTTGAGATGGAGTGATGTTATGAGTTTTAAAATAATTCTGCCATTCTTGATGGTATTGACTGGAGATACCATCATTCGCCGCCTGCCGTCTTTCTGGCGCGACGGTTTTATCATAGGCTATTAGTATCAGCGCATCGTTTAATTTCTTGTCGGCAAGTTTTTCTGTAAAAGCTTTCACGTCAAGTTTCGTTTCTGTGAGCAAGGGCAACAAAAGTTTTATAATTTGATTTGTTCCCAATGCATACATACTGTTTTGAAATGTCTTGGCGAGTTCAGGATTTTCCGCAATCCCTGCCAGATTTGCGCGGATGTTTTTTTGTTCTCTATCATCGCTTGTTGCAGTAGTTATCGCGCTCTCCAAATGCGCGGCGTCGTCGAAGCCGAGAGATTGAGCGTCTGCGTTAAGTTCATCGGGTGTAAGCTCCGCGCTGCTGTCGTTTTTGACTGGCTCTGTGTCTGACGCGGAAGCAGGA
>JAISEH010000085.1 GCA_031264205.1 Candidatus Margulisiibacteriota bacterium | reverse complement strand
GCATGGTGACCAAAAACCGGTCTTTATACGGCTCGACAATAACGCGCGGTTTTTTCTTGCGGCCTTCGCGGAAATACAACGCAAAATGTTCCGCGTGAACTTTCCGGTCGGTCAGAGCTTTTTCCGCGGACGGCAAAATCAATCTGTCCTCCGGCAAATTGTCGAGCGTTTTATACGCTCTCGTGCTGTTAGGTGGCTGCGGCAGGTCTGCCCATTGGCCGCCCGCACGCAAGTGCTCCGCGATAAGCAGCGTCGCTTTTTCGGACATGCCGTAAAGCAATAGATCGGCTTTGGCGTCGAGCAGCAGCGCGCGGCGGGGTTTGTCGTCCCAGTAATCGTAATGCACAAAACGCCGCAGGCTCGCTTCCACGCCGCCCAAAACCACCGGCACATCTTTGTACGCTCGCTTGAGCAGCGAGGTATAGACAATGCTGGCACGGTCGGGGCGATGTCCGGCTTCGTTATTGGGTGAATACATATCCGTGCGGCGCGGTTTTTTGTCCGCCGTATAATTATTGACCATAGAGTCGATATTGCCCGCGCTGACGCAGAAAAAAAGATTGGGTTTACCCAGCGCGGCGACGCTTTGCGGATCTTTCCAGTCCGGCTGGGGAATCAGACCGACTTTGAAGCCATGTGCCTCGAGATAACGTCCGATCAAAGCCGAGCCAAAGCTAGGATGATCGACATACGCGTCGCCACTGACCAGAATAATGTCCAGCGTATCCCAGCCTAGCTCTTTAGCCTCAGCCAAAGTTGTCGGTAAAAAATGGGGCATAATTTGCGGATTATAGCAGTCCGGCGCAGGTGTTGCTATCACCTGTTAAACAACATTCTCTTGCGGGCCTTTTGAGCAAAATCAGCTAGGCCACTTTCATAATATAGATCACTGTATAAAAAGCTGGTATCACATCAAAAGCTTGTCCGCTACCGGAATAATCGATCGATACGGAATGTACATGTGAACTACTGGTTTGAACCGAACTTGTAGCTGTCCGATTGGGGCTGTCCCAAACAGCATTAAGATAAGTTTTCTCATCGTGGCCGCCACCTTCCTCCAGTCCAGCAAGATATCCCGCGCTGGTAGTAGATTTATACCCATTGACCCTGTCCCGATACAAAAAATTATGTCCATGACTGCCGCCAGTTGTGGATCCGCCGTGCGTATGACTTGGCAGATGTTCGATGGTCAAAGTCATTTTGCCATCGCCGATAAGTGGATCGCTCACTGTCCCACCGCGCAAAAACCTGCCGCGCAAATCCGGCGTGCCGCCTGTGCCGTCACAAACCTGCCATTTGCTTTTGAATGCCGCGCTGGCATTTGTCCAGCTACTTACGGACATAGCCAGTATCATACCCACCGGCAGTAATGCTGTCGCCAGTATCTGCGCGAGATTATAGACCTGCGCTTCGGTAGCGAATTTTGTGCCGCTATTGATTGCGTCTGTAGTTTTAGCCATGCCCAGCAATGGCTCAGCCGCGGCGTCCGTCGTGCCAAAAGTTTTTATACCGGTTATCGTCTCTGTTCTGGTTTTATGTACAGCGCTATTGTCTATTTCATTCAAACTATCATAAACCGCTTTAACGGACGGATATTGCGTGTCACTTGAGCTGTTACTGCTGTCTATAGTGTCTGTTTTATTGGTCACATTTTCTTTGGTGTGCAAAGCGTTACGCATACCTTCCGCCAAAAGGTTTTTGCCGGTATCGATATTGTAATTTTCCCCTTTGAAATCCGTGTCTGTTACGTCCGTATAAATGCTTGCGTTTACCATAAACATACCCCCTCTATATTATTAAAATCTAACTATCTATAAGATATAAATAATAATACATTATCTATTAGTATTTGTCAATGGACGCTATCTATTAGAGTATAAAATAATAATATGAACCTGCGGCAGATTTTTATTCGCAATCTCAAAAGGATCAGAAAAGGCTCCGGCTTTTCCCAGATGCAGTTAGCGCTGCTCTGCGACACAGCCGCGGGTTATATCGGCGCCATTGAAACCGGTCTGAAATTTCCCTCTGTGGAAATGGTGGAGAAAATAGCCACTGCGCTGCGGGTCAAGCCTTATCAGCTTTTTTTGGCCGAACAGAGCGCATCAGTCAAAATCGCCTGCCCCAAACCGGAGCTACCGGAAGAGTTGAGGCGCGTTATTCTTAATCAACTGAAAACTTTAACGCACAAAGTTCAGAAATACTAAGCAATAAAAATTTTAAAATATTTTCAAGCCAATTTTCTTGCCGCAATGTCGATACAATATATTATAATGGGCATAAGGAGAGAGTTGTGATGTTGCAAAAACCGCCGTATACCATCACAGAAAAAGCCGCCGATTATCTGGCGAAAATAGTTGAGACCGTGACGCGGCTTGAGTTTGGAACGGGATTCAAGCGCGATATAAGACTCCACAGGGAAAATCGTGTGCGGACAATCCATTCCTCCCTTGCCATCGAAGGCAACTCTCTGACGCTTGGTGAAGTAACTGCTGTAATTGAGGGTAAAGTGGTCGCAGGCAAGCAGACGGAAATCAAGGAAGTAAAAAACGCTTACGAAGCCTATGATAAAATTATGACGTTCGATCCTTACGCTATCGGCGACTTCCTGAAAGCGCATAAACTGATGACCGAGGGGCTTGTTAAAGAGTCCGGAAAATTTAGAAGTGGCGATGTCGGTGTGTTTGACGGTGACAAAGCGGTGCATGTCGGTGCGCGTCCACAATTCGTGCCGCAATTGATTGAGGATTTGTTCTGGTGGGCAAAATCATCAGAACTGCATACTGTGCTGAAAAGCGCGATTCTGCATTATGAAATCGAAACCATTCACCCGTTCGCGGACGGCAATGGGCGTATGGGGCGATTGTGGCAAACGCTTTTGCTTGCCAAATGGAACGCGATTTTCGCGTGGATTCCGATGGAGTCGGTGTTGTACCAGAACAGACCGCAGTATTATCAGGCAATTGAGGACGCCAGGAAAGCGGCCGATTCTGGCGTGTTTATCGAATTTACGCTTTCCGCGATTTTTGACATTATTACGCTTCAAGAAAAGCACCAAGTAAAGCGCAAAGATAAGCGCCAAGTCGAATTGAGCAATGCACAACTTGCCGCGCTGAAAGCCCTCGAAAGCAAGAACCTTTCGCGCAAAGAAATTTTTGCCATAATCGGCATGCACGGCGATTCGCGCTCTTTCAAACGCAACATCGAGCCGTTGTTGGTTGATGGTTTAATCGAAATGACCGTGCCTGACAAGCCGAACAGCAGACTGCAAAAGTACCGGTTGACCGCTAAAGGCAAAACAATAATGTCCGCTTGTCCATAGCAAAAATCTCTACATATTTATAAGTCCATATACGGAGTGCGTAAATGGCGTGAAAGACCAAATAAATGGTTATATCATGTTCCATATATGGAACAAAAACCCAAAACAAGATTTGAAATAAATGTGCGGCTGGGCAGAAAAATAACCAAGCTCCGTGAAGCCAGCGGGATTTCGCAAGAAAGGTTTGCCTACGAAAACGATATCGCCAAATCGACAGTCGCCCGCATCGAGCAGGGCGTAGTCGACGCGCGCATTTCCAATCTGGAGCGCATTGCCAAGGGGCTGGAAGTCAGCCTGCCCGAACTCCTGCGTTAAACAAATCGCGGCTTTGCGATTTGCTCTTTATCCATTATAATTTCAGCCTATGCCCGCTGAGAAATTTGAGTTCAAGACTGAAGTCAATCAACTGCTGGAGCTGGTGATCCATTCGCTCTATTCTCACCGTGAGATATTCCTGCGTGAATTGATCTCCAACGCCTCGGACGCCCTGGACAAACTGCGTTTCGCGGCGTTGCAAAACAAAGACCTGCTCGGCGCGGACGCCGAATTGCGCGTCAAAATTTTTCGCGACGACAAGGCCGGCACGCTGACGATCACGGACAGCGGCATTGGCATGACTAGAGAGGAATTAGTTGCCAATCTCGGCACGATTGCCCACTCCGGCACCAAAGATTTTGTCGAGCGGATCAAAAAAGCCAAGGACGGCCCGGAGCTGATCGGGCAATTTGGCGTGGGTTTTTACTCGGCGTTCATGGTCGCGGACAAAGTCACCGTCCACTCCAAAACGGCTGACGGTGCGGCGGCCAGCTGGATATCCGCCGGCCAGGGCAGTTTTGAATTGAGCGAGTCCGCCAAAACCACGCGCGGCACGGAAATAATCTTGCAGCTCAAAAAAGACGCCAAAGAATATCTCGACGAATACACCATACGCCAGCTGGTCAAGAAGTATTCCGACTATGTAGACTATCCGGTCTATATGGACATCGAGCGCGAGGAAACGCCAAAAGACAAAGACGGCAAGCCGCTGGAGAATGCCAAACCGGAGAAAAAAATTGTCGAGGAAAAATTAAATTCGCAAAAAGCGCTCTGGACAAAAAATAAAAATGAGATCAAGCCGGAAGAATACGAGGATTTTTACAAACATCTCGCGCATGGTTATGACAAGCCGCTGGAGATTATCCATTATACCGCCGAGGGCACGAGTGAGTTCAGGGCTTTGTTGTACATACCGGAGCACGCGCCGTTTGATTTATTTACCAAAGAGCATGCGCTGGGTTTAAATCTCTACATCAAGCGCTTTTTCATCATGCACGACTGCCAGAAACTGATAC
>JAISEH010000047.1 GCA_031264205.1 Candidatus Margulisiibacteriota bacterium | reverse complement strand
GAATCGGTGAGTCTGCGCCTGACCGGCCGCTGCGATTTAAATGCCGCGCTGTTCCTCAAAGAATCTATCCCTTTTGACCAGACTGTGGAGATACCTTTGCCGTCGCGCGCGCAGGTCGAGGCGGAGTTGCGCAAAAATATTCAGCAAAATCTGCAGCAGAATTTAAATAATCTCGGCGGACTTTTGCAAAATCTCTAGCTCTGTTTCAATCTCACGCCAAATTTCTGCGCCAAAAAACGCAGGTGTTTTATTGCAGCTTCACAAACTTTCTTTTCCCCACTTGGATGATCAGCTCTGCCTGGCCGGAGGTTTTTGCGGCAACGACGATCGCTTGCGGATCGGAGATTTTTTCTCCGTTTATTTTGACCGCGCCGGCCTGAATGTCGCGTTTGGCTTCGCCATTGCTGGCGGATAAACCGGCGGCGGTCAGCAGTTTGGCCAGCGGCAAGCCGAGAAAATTTTTGGCCGGCAAGATCGTTATATCGTCCGGCGCGCCGTTTTTAGCGAAGACATTTTTGAAATTTTCGGCGGCGGCGGTCGCGGCGGCCGCGCTGTGATAACGCGCGGTGATATAGCTGGCCAGTTTTTCTTTGGCGGCGCGCGGATGCTCGGCGGGGTCAAAAGTCAGGTCGGTCAGCAGCTGATAGTAGCGCGGCATCAGATCATCGGGCAGGGACATCAGTTTGCCGAACATCTCATTGGGCGGCTCGGTGATGCCAATGTGGTTGCCGAGCGATTTGGACATTTTATTTACGCCGTCGAGACCTTCGAGTATCGGCATGATAATAATATTTTGCGGCTCCTGGCCAGCGCTGGCCTGCAAATCGCGGCCGACCAGCATGTTAAATTTCTGATCCGTGCCGCCCAGCTCGACATCGGCTTGCAGCGCGACAGAATCATAGCCCTGCAAAAGTGGATACATAAATTCATGCAACGCGATAGATTGTCCGGCGGTGTAGCGTTTTTTGAAATCCTCACGCTCCAGAGTCTGCGCCACGGTAATCTGCGACAGCAATTTCACCAGATCCGCCGGCGTGAGCTTGTTGATCCACTGCGAATTGTAAACGATTTTGGTTTTGCTTTGGTCCAAAATCTTAAAAATTTGCGCTTGATAGGTGGCGGAATTTTGCTCGATTTGCGCGCGGCTCAGAGGCTTGCGGGTTTCGGATTTGCCGGTCGGGTCGCCGATAGCCGCCGTGAAATCACCGATCAAGAAAATCACCTCGTGCCCAAGATCCTGAAACTGGCGCAGTTTTTGCAGGACCACCGTATGCCCGAGATGCAGATCCGGCGCGGACGGGTCGGCGCCGAACTTTATCTTTAGTTTTTTGCCGGATTCCAGTTTTTTCTTGAGATCGACTGCGGAAATTATCTCCAGAGCGCCGTTTTGGATTGTTTCAAAGGGATTCATATATGTTATTATAACAACATATTAAAAATTTGGCTTCAAGGGGCAAAGCGTGGGCATTTTTAAGAGGCCGATAGACCAGGTGCGTTCAACGCACTTAAGCTCTTACGGCAATCATCTCAAAAAACAAAAATTTCATTTGTGGCTGCAGCGGATTTTCCGCTATTGCACTGTCGCCGCTGCGCTCGGCGCGCTGGTTTTTTTGTTCGTCGTGATCATGACCGCGATGAATCTGCCGGACGTGGACACGATGGGCACGATCGTGCCCAATGAGACGACCAAAGTTTACGCGGCCGACGGCACGATACTGGCCGAGCTGCACGAGGAAGAAAACCGCGAGGTCGTGCCGATCTCACAGATTTCCGATTTTGTGAAAGCCGCGGTGATCGCCACCGAGGACACCAATTTTTACCGGCACAACGGTCTGGATTTTGGCGGTTTGTTCCGCTCGGTTTTTGTGAATGTATTGCGCGGCGAAAAAATGCAGGGCGGCAGCACGATCACGATGCAGCTGGCGCGCGGCATTTATTTAAATAAAAAGAAAAAACTGCTGCGAAAAATCGCCGAGATGATTTTGGCTTTGCAGATCGAGCGCAAATACACCAAAGAAGAGATTTTGGAATTTTATCTCAATCAAGTGTACTGGGGGCACAATGCTTACGGCATCGAGTCCGCGGCCAATATGTATTTCGACAAGTCTGCGGCGGAGTTAAATCTGCCGGAAGCCGCGACGCTGATCGGTTTGCTGCGCGGGCCGGAATTGTACTCGCCGTTTTACCGCCCGCAAAGGACGCGCTGGCGCCGCGACATCGTCCTGCGCCGTTTGTTTACGCTGAGCTTGATCACCGAAGAAGAGTTTTATCAGGCGCGCGAAACGCCGATTTTTCTCGCGCCGCGCCGGACTTTGAAATACAAGCATCCGTATTTTACCAGCTATGTGGTCAAACAGCTTGAGGACATGTACGGCAAAGATGTTGTGTACAAAGACGGCTTGCGGATTTACACCACGCTCGATGTCGATCTGCAGAAAAAAGCGGAAGACGCGATCGAGTATTACATGATGGAAGCCAGCCGTCCGCACTGGATCAAAGGCCGCGAGGTTTAGATCGGAAGAGCGTCGTGTAGGGAA
>JAISEH010000023.1 GCA_031264205.1 Candidatus Margulisiibacteriota bacterium | reverse complement strand
TGAAAGACCTGCTGCGCAAAGTGTCCGGCTACGATTATATTCTCATTGACACACCGCCCAATCTCGGCCTGCTGACGATCAATTCACTGCTGGCCGCCAACAAAGTGCTGACGCCGCTGGAGCCTGGCAATTACGCGTTGCATGGCCTGCAAAAACTCGACGAAACTCTCGCTCTGCTGAAAAATAAAACCGGTCATCAGCCGGAAAGGCGCTATGTCATCACCATGCACCGCCCGACTAAATTTTGCGAGGATTTTTTGAATTTGCTCAAACCATTTTTTAAAAATAATTTAATGCAGACCAAAATTAATTTTTCCGAACATTACAAAGACGCGGCGTTGATCGGTCTGCCGGCCGGCGCTTGCGACAGTGGCCAGACTGACGATCACGCCAATCTAGCGCGCGAAGTCAAGGCCTGGGTGGAGAAAAAAGAGCCGGTGTTCATCAGCAGCCTGCCCTCGCCGGTTAAGATCGAGTTTAACGCGCTGGGCAATACGGACATGATCCAGATGTTGCGCGGCGCTGACGATAATTACACCTACCATTATGTTTTTGCTAAAAATGGTCAGGTGACGCGGGTCAAAAGCAAGCCGCTGCTCAAGCACTCATTTCTATAATCAAACCGCGGAATAATTTCGTTTTATTTGTCCAATATGTTATAATTATAAAAAATAATTAGGAGAATCATTTTCATGGCTAGAATAAAACGCAGAAAATCTTTAAATGACAGCGACCCTTCTTTGACCTGTCCGCTTTGCGGCAAAATGCATGATGTTCGGCAGGATTTGGGTGTAAAAGCTACCCGCGCTGAAGTGGATAAAATAATTTTGCTCAACAACATTATTGCTTCCGCCGCGCAAGCCAGCGCGCCGGTTAATTTGGCGTCCGACGTCACGAAAGAAAATTTGGACCGTTATCTGGCGGCAATCCTGAACATACGCGCGGAGGCTATGGCGCAGGCCAGAGCTTGGTGGCAGGACACACTCGCCAAATACGATTTGCCAAAAGACATCAATGTTTTTATTGATTACAACACCTGCGATTTTTACATCGCCCTGCCGCAAAAAGGTTAATTGAATTTAGGCCAGCGCTTTTTTCTGTAATTTGACCAACTCTGTCACGCCTTGGGCGCCGAGGTCGAGCAATTGATTTAATTGTTCGCGTGAAAACGTGCCGTGTTCGCCGGTGCCCTGCACTTCCACCAATTTTCCGGAGCCGGTCAGCACAACATTTAGGTCGACTTCCGCGGCGCTGTCCTCGAGATACATCAAATCCAGCCGCGCTTCGCCGTCCACTATGCCGGCCGAGACCGCCGCCACGCTGTCGATGATCGGGTCGGTCAGGACTTTGCCCTCAGCCAGCAATTTGTTGACCGCCAGACGTAAAGCCACAAAAGCGCCGGTGATCGAAGCGGTGCGCGTGCCACCGTCCGCCTGTATCACATCGCAGTCCAGAGTGATCGTCCGCTCGCCGAGTTTTTGGAGGTCTATCGCCGCGCGCAAAGCCCGGCCGATCAAACGCTGGATTTCCATAGTCCGGCCGCCGACTTTGTATCTGTCGCGAGCTACGCGCTCATTGGCCGCGCCGGGTAACATGCCGTACTCGGCGGTCAGCCAACCCTGACCTTGCCCGCGCAGAAAAGACGGCACTTTTTCCTCGACCGAAGCCGTGCAAATGACTTTCGTCTCACCCATAACGACAAGCGCCGAACCTGCGGCATTTTTCGTGAAATTAGGCGTAATTTCAGCCTTGCGCAATTCGTCATTTTGGCGTTTGTCCGGCCGCATTATTTGCTGTCCTCCCGCCGTTTTTTGAGCGCTTCCCGGCCATTGTGCAATGTGCGTTCCCATTTGGCGATCACGACCTGCAAATGCGCCAAAACCTGATCGGCGTAGTCATCAGCCTCACGGGTCAGCGCGTCGGCCTTTTGTTTGGCCTGCCGGATCAGTGGCTCGCCTTCCGCGCCAAAAGCCTTGGGGTCGTATTGTTCTTTGCGCAGCGGTCTCAACTGCGGCACATTTACCGCCCGCCGCGCGGCCTGGCCCTCCGTCTGTGCCAGCAGCTTGAGTTTTTCCAGAAAATCCAGTAAACGCCGCTCATCTACGACAATTTTATTTTTAGAAAAATGCGCTTTGGGCGCGCTGGAAATGTACGCGACAATTTCCTCGATCAAGCCCAACGTTTCCATGAAATACCCTCGTAGCTAATCATAACACCAAACAGGCGCTTCAAGCAAATTTTTGGCGCAAAGCCAGCGCCGAAGCCGGCGGCACCAAATGCTCGATCTTGCCATGATAGCCGGCGATTTGCCGTACCACACTCGACGACAAAAACGAATAAGCCGCGTCGGTCATCAGAAAAACCGTTTCCAGATCGCTTTTGAGCTGGCGATTGGTCAGTGTCATCTGAAATTCGTAGTCAAAATCGGAGACCATGCGCAGACCGCGAATGACCAGATCGGTGCCGCACTCCGCGGCAAAATCGACCAGCAAACCGCTGAATGTGCGGAGTGAAACATTGGGAATATGCGTCAAAGTTTCTTGCAATATGCGCAGTCGCTCGTCGATCGGGAATAAATGCTGCTTGTCGTCATTGTGCAACACCGCGACAATTATCTCATCAAAAATTTTGGCGGCGCGTCCGATAATGTCGAGATGGCCGTTGGTGATCGGGTCAAAAGACCCCGGATAAATCGCTTTTCTCAAAAGTTTTTCTCCAAAAATAATATTTTAGCCGAGCCGTAGCGCCGCTCGTCCGCGATGTGTACGTCCGGCGGCAATTCCGGCGCGTGATCCGTCGCGGTTTCGGCGATCAATAAACCGGCGGGTTTTAGTATAGCAAAGCAGGCGGAAACCGCAAGCAGTCCCTGCTGATACGGCGGATCCAGAAAAATAATCTCAAATTTTTCTTTTCTGGCCGCCAGAATTTTGAGCGCGCGCGGCACATCGTTGCGGTAAACACGCACGTTCAAACAGCCGAGTTTTTGAATATTGCGCTGGATAAACTGCGTGTCTTGGTCAATGAAAACCGCTTCGCGCGCGCCGCGGCTGACCGCCTCCAAACCGATCGAGCCGACGCCAGCGTAAAGATCCAAAAATTGCACACCGATGACGCGCTCGCCGATGATCGAAAACAGCGCTTCTTTGACCATATCTTTGGTCGGGCGTAGTTCCGGAGCATTTTTAGGAAAATCCAAAAGGCGATGTCTGTATTGTCCGGCGATAATTCTCATTTATATATAATCTCCTTAATTCAGTAAAATATAATCGATCAATCCACGGCTGCGGCGGCGCAGCTCGGCACGGAGTAAAGCATGTTCCGGGCGAGACAGGCGCGCGTCCTGCTCGATCAGCGCGAAAGCCGCGGCGCGCGCGGTTTGCAGCAGCGCCTCGTCTTTGACCAGATCGGCCAGGAGCAGATCGGGAAAACCGGACTGCGCCACGCCGGCAAAATCACCCGGACCGCGGATCTGCAAATCGATCTCCGCCAGCTTAAAGCCGTCTGTCGTTTCGACCATAGCGTTAATTCTTTTCTTGCTATCCGCAGACTTGAGCGCGGCGAGCAAAAAACAAAACGCTTCTTGCCGACCACGTCCCACTCGGCCGCGGAGCTGATGCAGCTGCGCCAGACCAAAACG
>JAISEH010000018.1 GCA_031264205.1 Candidatus Margulisiibacteriota bacterium | reverse complement strand
CATGTCTCTGAGCCGCGCCAAATTTGAGCAGATGATCGCGGAGATTTTGACCAAACTCAAAAAACCCTGCGAGATTGCCGTGAAAGACGCCGGCGTGGCCATGTCCGACATCAATGAAGTGATTTTGGTTGGCGGCTCCACGCGCATACCCTGTGTGCGTCAGCTCGTCAAAGACTTTTTCGGCAAAGAGCCAAATGCTTCGATCAACCCCGACGAATGTGTGGCGGTGGGCGCGGGCGTACAGGGCGGCGTGCTGGCCGGCGAGGTCAAGGACATTGTGCTGCTTGACGTGACGCCGTTGACGCTCGGTATTGAGACGCTGGGCGGCGTGGCCACTCAATTGATTACCAAAAACACCACGATCCCGACCAAAAAATCGCAGGTCTTCTCGACGGCGGCGGACAGCCAGACCGCGGTGGATATTCATATCGTGCAGGGCGAGCGGCAGTTCGCCAAGGACAACCGCACGCTGGGCAATTTTCAACTGCGGGACATACCGCCCGCGCCGCGCGGCGTGCCGCAAATCGAAGTTACTTTTGACATCGACGCCAACGGCATTGTGAACGTTTCGGCCAAAGACCTCGGCACCGGCCGCGAGCAAAAAATCACGATCACCAATTCTTCCGGCCTGTCCAAAGAGGAAATCGAAAAAATGCGCAAAGAAGCCGAAGTACATGCCGAGGAAGATAAAAAACAAAAAGAACAGATCGACACCAAAAACGAAGCGGACGCGCTGATGTATCAAGCCGAAAAAACTTTGACGGATAACAAAGATAAAATTCCGGCGGACAAAAAGACCGCTCTGGAAGCGCAGATCGCCGATTTGAAAAAAGCGCTGGACAAAAATGATTTGAATGAGATCAAGGCCAAAAAAGAAAGTTTGCAAAAAGTTATTTATGAGATCGGCACGGTTTTATATCAGGCGGCTAATGCGGCCGGCGCGCAAGGTCAGTCCGGCGGCGAGAAAAAAGATGACAAGGTAGTCGACGCGCAGTACGAAGAAGTAAAGGACGAGAAAAAAGAAGATAAGAAAGAATAATGAATGTCTAAAGATTTTTATGAGGTGCTGGGCGTCAGCAAAAGCGCCAGCGAGGAGGAGCTGAAAAAAGCTTACCGCAAGCTGGCGCGCCAGTACCACCCCGACGTCAACAAAGAAGCCGGCGCCGAAGATAAATTCAAGGAAATCCAAAAAGCTTACGAAACTTTGTCCGATCCGCAAAAACGCCGCCAGTACGATCAATTCGGCGAGGCGGCAGCCAATGGCGCGGGCGGCTTCGGCGGTTTTGGCCAGGGCTTTGGCGGCTTTGGCGAAGGCTTTGGTGATTTTGCGCAGGGCTTCGGCGTGGATATGGAAAGTATTTTTGAAAATTTCTTCAATCGCGGCGGCGGACGACGGCGTGAGCGCGGCGGCGCGCAGGACGGCGACGATTTGCGTTACGATCTGCGTGTGCCTTTTGAAGTGGCTGTGCATGGCCGCGAGTACACGCTGGATATTCCTCAACTGGTGGCCTGCGCGGAATGCGGCGGATCCGGCGCGAAATCCGGCACCAAGCCGGTGACTTGCGCGAAATGCGGCGGACAGGGCCGTGTGCGCGTGGTGCAAAATACCATACTCGGCTCTTTTGAACAGGTGATTACCTGCCCGGATTGCCACGGCGAGGGCAAAATTATCGCCGATCCCTGTCCGCACTGCCGCGGTGCCGGTCGCGAGCGCAAAGTAAACAAAGTCAAAGTCAAAGTTCCGGCCGGTGTGGAGACCGGCATTCGTCTGCGCGTTACCGGCGCGGGCAACGCCGGACTGCGCGGCGGCAAACAGGGCGATCTTTTCATATATATAGAAGTCGAGGACAGCGGCGTTTTTGAGCGCGACGGACAAGACCTGTACAGCACGGAAACGGTCTCTTACGCGCAGGCCGCTTTGGGCGCGGCGATCAGCGTACGGTCCGCCACCGGCCAGATCAAAGTCGATATTCCGGCGGGCACACAGCCTGGCGCGACACTGCGTTTACGCGGCAAGGGTTTGCCGGCGGTGCACAATCCCTCGGCGCGCGGCGATCATTATCTCAAGATCAACATTGCCGTGCCCAAAAATCTTTCCGGCAAACAAAAAGATTTGCTTTTGAATTTTGCGAAATCTATAAATGACGCTATAATTCAATAAAGAGTCCGGACGAAAGGAGTTTTTATGTATTATTTTGGTAATGATCCGTTTTTTTTGTTAATAATTCTAACGCTGGGGCTGTCCCTGCTGGCGCAGTGGAAAGTCCACTCCACCTACGCGCGGTATTCCAAACTCACCGCGGGGCGCGGTCTGACCGCTGAAGAAGTGGCCGGACAGATTTTGAGCCATTACGGGGTGAATATACCGATAAACGCCGTTGCTGGCAATTTGACCGACCATTATGATCCACGCCACAAAACACTCAATCTTTCCAGCGGGGTTTACGGCTCGCGGTCGATCGCCGCGTACGGCATCGCCGCCCATGAAGCCGGTCACGCTATTCAACATGCCAAAGCTTATTCGCCGCTGATGTTCCGCAATTGGTTTTATCCGGCGGCGGCTTTTGGCTCCAATCTCGGGCCGTGGCTTTTTATCATCGGGATTTTTGCCGGTATCGCGCAGCTGGTCGATCTCGGCATTATCTTTTTTGCCGCGGCGGTAATTTTTTCGATCGTCACTTTGCCGGTGGAGTTCGACGCCAGCCGTCGCGCGATCGCCGCTTTGCGCAGCGACGCCTACCTCTCGACACAGGAATTGCGCGGCGCAAAAAACGTTCTCAATGCCGCCGCGCTGACTTATGTGGCTGCGACGCTGATGGCCATTTTGCAATTTGCCAGACTGCTCTTTATGCGAAACAGCCGCCGGGATTAAAGCAAACTATCCACAATTTTTTAAGACCACGACATGCATTGTCATACTAAAACGCTGTCAGCCGGACTTTTTGATAAGTTTGTGATTTGATGAGCCGAACGAGTAACTTTGCTTTTTCGTGCTACGACACGTATTGTCATACTAAGTAGCAAATTTAATGAGTGTTTTTGAGTATGGCCAGCGCTTCTCGCTGCACGGCTTCGCGCAGTTCCCGCGGTTCCAGAACCTCGACTTTGCCGCCAAAGCTCAAGATCCAATCGATGACGCCGCTGTTTTCCTCAACAGGCAGTTCCAGCAGGAGCGAGCCATTGGGCAGAGTAGAAATTTTTTGCGCAGGATGCCAGATTTTTTCGCCCAACCACTGCGCGAGCTGTGGCGCGAAACGCAATTTTACGGCAGGAATTTCTTTGCGGCTGTAACTCCAGCCGCGTCCAAAGAAAACAGCGGGGTCAAAATCGGCGGCCGCGCGAAAATTAACGCCGGAAAGTTTTATCCTTTTGATATTGGCCACGGCCAGCGCGCGGATTTTGTTCGTCGAGTGGCAGTAGCCGGCGACGTACCAATCCGCTTTGTTGTAACGGAGATGATAAGGATCAAATTCAAAACGCGCGGGCGAATCGCGCTGCGGATCGGCGTAGAATACATGCGTGGAAACCTTGCGCCGCAAGGCTTCCAGCAAAGTGTGATAAACGCCGAAATTTTCGCTTTCGGGGATTCTAAAATCAACAGACAGCAGATCGCCGATGTTTTCCGCGCTCAAAATGGTTTTGTCCGGCGTGAGCATTTTGATTTTATTCAAGACGCGCGTGAAAATATTTCTGGTCTGCGGATCGGCACGGGTAAAAAGCCGCTCGATGAGCAAAAGCGCCAGCAACTCTCCGTCGGCGAAAGTCAATTCCTGCAGAAGCGGCTCGCGCCCCGCGGCGTAATAATAGCCGTTGCGTTTGGGATCGTAAAAAATCTCCGCCTGAAATTGTTTTTTCAGGGTTTCGATGTCGCGGGCTATCGTGCGCGCCGAAAGCGGCGGGTCAAATTGTTTGGCCAGCGTTGTGCAATTGGGATACTCGCCGCCGCGGATCGCGCGGTCTATCCGGTAAAGGCGCAGCAGGGTGGTCTGGTCTAGATTTTTAAGATGCGACATAGAGGCTTTTATTATAGCACAAGTATGACAATTTGTGTCGTAGCTTCAGGAGCTATGGTCTTGTTTTGCGTTGGTCATATTTAGAACAAAATATTTCCCTGGATTTTTGGCGGATCGATTTGTTAAAAATAATATTGATTAAATAATTTTGTGGAATGATATGACAACTCGTGTCGTATGCTCGGTTTTAGGTATTGTGGATAATTTTTTGGCCTATTTTTAAATGCTGCAATTCCGGTTTGGTTGTGAGGTTGACCCGCGAGGCGTGAGAGTATTGGGGAGTCAGGGGCAAAATTGCCGCGCGGTCAAAAACAGTTTCCGCGCGCGCGGCGATCGCGCAAACCGCCAGCGCGTTGACCGGACGATTTTCGATGATGAAATTTTCCGGCTCGCGTGGAACATTTTGTTTCACGACATGGTCAGGCTCGAGACGGCGCAGATTTTGGTCAAACAACGCGACGCTCACTTCGCCGCGGCAGGCATTCAAGATGACCCGGATATTTTTACCGTCGGCTTCCGCCTGATATTGAGAGGCCAGAGCTTCCAGCGTCGAGACCGCCACGAGCGGGATTTGCAATTCCAGCGCCAGAGTTTTGGCGGTGACCAGCGAGAGCCGCAGACCGGTGAACGCGCCCGGCCCGATCGCGATGCCCAGACGGGAGATTTTTTTTAAATTTGTTTTGCCCGCGCGAAAAAGCTCGTCAAGGTAATCCGGAATGTACTCGGCTTTGAGCGTGGGACCGCGATATTTTTTCTCTAGGGCGATTTGGCGACCGTCAGACACCGCCAAACACAAATCCTCCGTGGCGAAATTAAAACCCAGCGTCAGCATTGCGGTATATTAACAGACGTCGATTTTTTTGCAACGATTTTGGTAAAATGACGATACCTTATTAAAGAAAGGTGGTCTTTGTTATGCGTCTATTCAGAAAATTGATAAAATTTACCGAGGCTGAAATTGAAGGCAAATTTGCCGAGAACGAAGTCAAGGCTTACAAAAAAAGCATAAAGGACGCTTCCGAGCCTGTCAACAAGTTTGTAAACAGAACCGGCAGGAATATTTTTGACTTGACGCTAATTTATCCGCTGAGAGACGACCGCCTCGCGCAACAATTGCTATCTTTGCAGGACCCGCTCGCTGATATTCTCGGCGACAGCACGAGACAGCAGGGGCATTTTTACTCAAAAGCAAATGATTTGCATATGACCTTGCTCCACTGCGCGGAAAGAAGCTCTCTGTTTTCCGCGGAGCACAGACAATCTTACAGAGATAAATTCCTGGAGTTCTTTTTCGATAGAGAACGGCTTTTTGTCCGCCCCAAAATTCATTTTTGCGGTGGCAGTGTCGGCAAAGACGCAGTGATAATTCACGGCTATAATTTTACGGAGTTGAATAACTCACGGCTGGCGCTGGCGCGTTATGGTATTCAGCATAAGCTTTTTGACAAGAAACTTGCCCGAGAATACTCTCAAAAAATATTTAACACCGACCTGGCTTTTCCGAACATCGCGCATTTGAGTTTGCTTAGACTGGGACGGGTGATCACTACGGAAGAGCGTTTGCAGATCAATGAATTATTGGCCGGCTTGGATTTTGGCGAGACGGTTTTCCCGGAATTAGGGCTTTATGAAATTTCGGAATGGGGCGTGTTTTCTTCCGGCAGACATTGGGCTAATCTGATTTTTGGGAGAGATCCGCAATGAAGGCATTTAACTGACAGCGTCATTTTCTGTTCAGCGGTAGCAAATATTTTTTGTGTAATTTGTCCAGCAGGCGGTGCGCGTCTTCATTATATTTGCGCAGCAACTGTGTGGAGCCAAAAGACAGCCTGGCCTCGGGCTTGAGCAATTCATATACTTCGATGCCAAAAGCCGCGGCCAGTTTGGCCAGTGTGGCCGGCGAAGCCCAGGTCTTGCCGGTCTCCAGACTGCTAAGAAAAGTCACCGAAATATTTATTTTGTCTGCTAAATCAAATTGTGACCAGCCGGAACGATTGCGATAATATCTAATATTTACCGCTAAAATATTCAGAACATCTTTATCTGCCATCAAAATCTCCTATCCGATATTAGTTTAAAATTAAATTAT
>JAISEH010000163.1 GCA_031264205.1 Candidatus Margulisiibacteriota bacterium | reverse complement strand
ACCGAGCCGAGCGTATTGTTCAGGAGATTGGACAAACAGGCCGGACCGGTAGTTTCGGTCAGGCCGTAGCCTTCGATGATTTTGATGCCCATATTGGAATAATATTTAAAATATTTTGGCTTGAGCGCCGCGCCGCCACTGCACAGAAATTTCATTTCTTTACCGATCACTTGATGCACCGGCTCGAAAACTTTGGCCAAGGCTTTATTTAAGAGCGGGATTTTGCGCCAGACCGGCGCGGTGTTGAGAATAGTCATAAACAAAAAATATTTCAGCGTGGACTGCGCTTTGACTTTGGCGGCGATGCCGTCGAAAAACAGCTCCCAAAGCTGCGGCACACCGAAAACCATATGGATCGGCGTTTCGGCCAGGCTTTTGATAAGATCCGGCCCTTTGAGCGACGGCTGAAACATAACCATGCAGCCAAGGATAACCAGACCCACATAATTGGCCAGCAGGCCATAACTGTGATGCAGCGGCAGGATCGCCAAAACATTTTCACCGCCGTCCAACACATGCAAATCGTCGCACAAAAACTTGATCAAACCTATCGAGGTGAAATAAAGATTGCCGTGCGTGAGCTGTACGATTTTTGGCTCGCTGGTCGTGCCGGAAGTAAACAAAAAACACGCTGTGTCCTGCATCGTAACATCCGGCAGAGCCAGCTCAACCGCGCGGTCGTCCCAGCCGGTGTGAATGTCTAGAATCCGCACATTTTGAAATTGTAGCGCGGCAAAATCCTGAGACACAAAAAGCGCTTTGGCGGAAACGCGGTCGAGCATTTTTTGCCAGGTCTCTCTGTCGAGATTTTGGTCCATATGCAGGACCACCGCGCCCAAACACAGGATCGCCATATGCGTCGTGCACCATTCCCAGCTATTGCCGCTCAAAATGCCCACGCAGTCGCCGCGTCGAACACCTGCTTTTTGCAAAACTAAAGCGCGGTTTTTGGCCATATTCCAGACCTGCCGAAAAGTATATTTTTTTTCAAACAGTAATTTGTTTTCTTTTTCGTCGACGACCGCGGCGAAAGCCTCACAAAGATTACGCGGCTGCTTGTTTGTCATGCCCTGCTCCTTCTATATATTATTGCTTTACTCTGTCAACTGACAGCAGACAATTCCGGCAAAAGCGGTCAGGTCCAGCGTCAGCAGGCCTTTGTCCCGCTGCAAATAACGCAGCGGAATATCCACGGTGCGCCCCGATGGATAATAGCCGGTGATTTTGCCGACTCTGCGGTCTGCGATTTTCACAAGCCCCGGCAGGCTTTCGTATTGAACTATATTCTCGCCGAAAAATTGCACCAGATCGGGATTGCCCGAGCGGTTTTGCTGGCCTTTGTTGCGCTCCAGACCGAAGAAATAAATAACCGTTTCTTTATTATTGTTCAGCTTCTGCTCGACAATTGTCACATTGGTTTGCGGACGCTGCCCCTGATAAACAAAACTAATGGCGCGGCCTTGCAGCTCGCCGCCCTTGGCCACGCGGCCGGCAACACCATTCACGCCCTTGGCTTTGAGATCGATCTTTTCCTGAAAACGGTCGTACTGAAAATCACCGGCCATGATGTATTGCGGATCAAGCCGTTTTTGCAACGCCACACTGCCGACCAGAGCCATAGCGTTGAGTTTGTAAGGACGATTGCCAATATTGAAATAATCGCTGAGTATCGGCTTGTCCTGGACATTGGGACCATTGTGGAAAAATAAAATATTTTTGCGCTTGGACGCGTTCCGCAAATAATCCATGATCGTCCACACGCCCTCGCCGGATCGGTCATCGCCGGCAAAGGTAAAATTGGTCTCGGAGAGTTGCGCCGGATACACAGCTGGCGGCGTGAATAATTCCAGATTGAGATCGATATTGGAATCCTCGTCAAATAAATTGCCAAAGCCCGGATTGAGCAGCATACTGTGGCCGCCGATCGGGTGATGCGTGTATTTATTGAAGCGCAGCTCCGTATTTGAGTCGTTGAAAAACAGATAAGCGTTGCCCAGCAGCGTGCCGGCATCGCGAGCGTAGTCGTTATTGAGGCCGACGACAAAATTGCGCGTGGTCTGCTGGCGCAAAAAGGCATTGACGTCCTGCACAAAAACGACCGGCAGCAAAAATGAAGTAAAGAACGACTGCGCGCGGTCATAATTAGCGAAATCATCGACATAACCGAGCGTCAAATTTTCCGGTATTTGATAATTCTCCGGCATTTTGACGGAGAAAACCGCCCGGTGAATTTCCCTGATCTTGTTTTTCAAATCCGCCGCAGTGAGCAGATTTTGCAAGTCTCTGGCTGTGTTATTCTGCGCGACCTCGATTTGCAAAAGCAGTTTGTTCAAACGCGTTTTATTTTCCGCGGCGATCTGCGCCGATTTATCAATATAGTTGCCGGTCGGCTCGGCATTGGTGATCCAGCTGTAGCCGTCTTCGCGCAAGGCTTTTAATTCTTTTTGATACGCCGCATAGTAGCTCAGTACTTCGTCGCGCAAAATATTGTAGTAAACATAGCCCGCGGTGTCTTTGACGTAATACTTTTCATTAATCACATTGTTCAGCGCCGCGACATCGGCCAGCAGTGATTTCAAACTGACGCTCTGGATATGCGTTTGCAGCAAAGCGTCCGCGCGCGCCGTAAAATCCTGCCAGGCTTTGTCGTTGCGCGTCTGATCCAGATAACGGCCGTAGTAAAAATGATAATTTTTAGAAAAATATTTATGGCCGTTTTCGTTG
>JAISEH010000130.1 GCA_031264205.1 Candidatus Margulisiibacteriota bacterium | reverse complement strand
ACTCTGACCGGTTAGC
Organism: Candidatus Margulisiibacteriota bacterium; assembly: GCA_031264205.1. Lineage (GTDB taxonomy): Bacteria > Margulisbacteria > Termititenacia > Termititenacales > Termititenacaceae > Termititenax. The sequence goes on along the minus strand of JAISEH010000130.1, from coordinate 4,577 downwards.
GCTGGTTGGAGCTTTTTGTTTTTTTTGTGTTTGAAATAAATGAAGAGAGGAGGTGATTTTTATGACAGAAATTTCTAATCATCCGTATCACTTTTCTGTTCCCGCTCCGAAAGACAGCCCTTACGCAAAATATGATATGAGCAGGCCGCAATTCAGTCCTGTACGAGCACAGAATAACGTGAAAATTATAGCTCGAGACCCCAGAGAACAAACTATCGTGGCGGACGGCAAGGTGGATGTCAATGATGTTGGCGGATTGTTGTTGACGGGAAGAAAAGATGAAGTGGACGGTTTGATCGAGCAGCTCAAGACTGACGGCAAACTCACGGAAGCGGAGAAAGTCGAGCGTATCAAGGCAGACTTTGAGAACGACCGGGAGTTATACGGAAAAAATTTCGACGAATGGAGAAATAGCGACGACGTTAGAGGAAAAGATTTTGGGCAATGGGCGGCTAAAAACAAGCTTTTTACGCCGAGTAATATCGAGAATAAGTTAGATTTATCCTGGATCTCCAAGATCGTTACACAAAGAAATAACATCAATGGGATTGATGGGTTGTTTGTTGAAAGTTTGTTGCATAGCGAAGCGAGAATTCAAGATCTTAATAAGCGCATAGAAGAACTCGAGAAACGTCTAGAAGCGCTAGAAAGCCAAAATCAAGCTGAATAGAAACCGCTTGTCTATTTGTTTTCAACACCCGTCAATTTTGGCGGGTGTTCTTTTTAGTATACCACACTCGATAAATTATTTAGATACGAACGCATTTTGCAGATTTTTTAAATCGCTGTATAATACTCCCTGTTTTTGCCACTATATAACCGGGAAGTGATCGCGTGTCCACCATACTTGCAGACCTTAAAAAGAAAGCCCAGAGCAAATACAAAAAAGTAGTCCTCCCCGAAAGTTCTGACACGCGTGTCCTCCAGGCTGCAGATATTATTCTGAGAGAAAAAATCGCGCAGGTGATCCTGCTCGGCGAGCCAGCCAAAATAAAAAAACTGGCGGCCAAAGCCGGCGCGGATCTTGCCGCCGCGGAAATTATTGATCCGGGGAATTACGCGCGCGCCGGCGAACTGGCCAGTCTTTATTATGAACGCCGCAAGCACAAAGGCGCGACGCTGGACGAAGCGCAAAAATTGATGACCACCGATCCGGTTTTTGCCGGCGCGGGACTGGTCGGCCTCGGTGTGGCGGACTGTATGACCTGCGGCTGCGTCACGGCCACGGCCAAAGTTATCAAATCCGCGCTGTTTTGCATCGGCATGAAAAAAAACATCTCACTGGTGTCCAGTTATTTTATGATGATCTCGCCGGACAGATCTTTCGGCGAGAACGGCGTTTTGTTTTTTGCGGACTGCGCGGTCAATCCCGATCCCGACGCCGCGCAATTAGCGGACATTGCCAAGTGCACGGCGGACAGTATGCGACAGATCCTTGGCGTCCCGGCCAGAATCGCGCTGCTGTCTTTTTCGACCAAAGGCTCCGCGGCGCATCCCGCTGTGGAAAAAGTTACGAACGCTTTGCGTATCGCCAGAGAAAAATATCCGGAGCTGGACATCGACGGAGAATTGCAAACTGACGCCGCATTGATTCCGGCAGTCGGACAGCTCAAGGCTCCCGATTCGCAAATTGCTGGCCGTGCCAACACGTTGATCTTTCCCGATCTTGACGCCGGTAATATCGGCTACAAGCTTGTCCAGCGTTTCGGCAAAGCCGAAGCGGTCGGCCCCGTCCTGCAAGGTCTGGCCAAGCCGGTCAATGATCTATCGCGCGGCTGTTCGGCGCAGGATATTGTCAATACAGTCATTATCACAGAATTGCAAATAGGGGGGTAACCATGGCTATTCTTTCGGTAAACTGCGGCAGTTCTTCGCTCAAGTATCAGCTCTATGACTGGGATGCGCAAAAAGCGCTGGCCAGCGGCTTGATCGACCGCATCGGCCTCAAAGATTCCAACATCGTGCACAAATATGCCGGTCAAAAAATCGAACGCAAAGACAACTGCGCCGATCACCAAACAGCTTTTCATCTGGTGCTGGATTTCCTGCTCCAAGAAGCCAAACTTATCAACTCACTGGCTGACATCGAGGGCGTCGGCCACCGTATCGTACACGGCGGCGTAAATTTTTCCGCCTCTGTGCTGATCAACGACGCGGCGCTGGCGGAGATCAAAGCCAATAAAGATCTGGCGCCCCTGCACACGCCGCCCAATGTCGTGGGCATCGAGTCGGCGCGCGAGGTCATGCCGGACACGCCACAGGTGGCGATTTTTGACACGGCGTTCCACCAGACCATGCCGGAATACGCTTATGCTTATGCCTTGAATTATGAGCTGGCGCAGAAATATAAAATTCGCAAGTACGGCTTTCACGGCAGCTCGCATCGCTATGTGTCCGAGCGCGCGGCCGCGCTGCTGGACAATAGGCCAGGCTGGAAAGCGATAATTGTCCATGTCGGCAACGGCTCCTCGCTGTCCGCGGTCAAGGACGGCAAATGTCTGGATACTTCGATGGGACTGACGCCGTTGGCCGGAGTCATCATGGGCACGCGCGCCGGCGATATTGATCCGGCCATCGTGCAGTTTCTCGTCCATAAAACCGGCGAGACTGTCGAGCAGATAATGTCCCGCCTCAATAAAGAAAGCGGCATGTTGGGCGTCTCCGGTTTTTCCGATCAGCGGGATATACTGGCCGGCGCGGCTCAGGGTGACGCGCGCTGTCAGCTGGCTTTGCAGATGCAGGCTTATTCGGTCAAAAAATATATCGGCGCTTATCTGGCAGCTTTGAACGGCGCGGACGCGCTGATCTTCACCGCCGGCATTGGCGAAAACAGCCCGGATTTCCGGCAGGCGGTTTGTGAAAACATGTCCGCGCTGGGGCTGGTACTGGACGCCGCCAAAAATCAAGAACACAGCGGCGCTGAACGGCTCATCTCCGCGCCGGATTCCCAAATTAAAATTTTTGTCGTCCCGACCGATGAAGAATTTATTATTGCTAGAGATGTGATCGAAATTGTGCGGGGTAATAATTACATATCTTCCGGTATCGCCAGATAACGCGCCGCTTCCCGCGCGATCTCGCGGAAAACCGGCGCGGCGACATAACCGCCTTGATGCTGCCGGTTGCGCGGATTGTCAATGACTACCAGAATAGTCAACCGCGGTTTTAGCGCCGGCACCAATCCGCAAAAAGAACTGATGTAATCGTTGGCATAGTAGCCGCCGCCGCGCGGCCGCGCTTTTTGCGAAGTGCCGGTCTTGCCGCCGATCGAGTAGCCCGGGATTCCGGCCAGCATAGCCGTGCCTTTTTGCACAGTTTCCAGCAGCATCAGACGGATCGCGCGCGCGGTTTGCGGCGAGATGATTCTTTGTTTTTCAGTGCGCAGCGTAAAATCTTTGAGCACCTGTCCTTTGTTGTCATAAATTTTTTGCACGATGCTCGGTTTGACGTACACGCCGTCATTGGCGATGACGTTGATCGCGGCGAGCATTTGCAGCGGCGTCACCGAAAAAGCCTGGCCAAACCCATAAACCGCTTCGCTGTGCGCGTCGACTTTGTCCAGCGGCGTGAGCAGACCGGCTTCTTCGCCGGGCAAAATCCCGACGCGTTGATCCAGCCGGAAGCGGTGCAGGATATCGTGCATTCTATTTTTGCCGATAGCCAGAGCTAGTTTGGCTGACGTGATATTGAGCGATTCGATCAAAATGTCCTTGAGATAGCGCGGCCGATCCGGGTCTTTGAGCGGATGCGATTCGCGGATTTGGCGTTTGGCGTGTTCGAAAACATTGCCGTTGACAAAAGTAGTGTTCGGCGTGGCCAGCCCCAGCTCCAGCGCCGCGGCGACGGTGATCGTTTTAAAAACCGAGCCTGGCTCATAATTAAAACCCGTAGCGTTATTGCGCAGATTGTCGGCCGGATATTTAAAATATTGATTGGGATCATAATCCGGCAGCGAAACCATCGCCAGGATTTGGCCGCTGCGCGTGTCCAGGATGATCACGCTGCCGCTGTCGGCGCGCGTTTCTTGCAGCGCGGCGGCTAGATATTTATGCGCGATGTATTGCAAAAACTCATCGATAGTCAGCTGAATATTGTCGCCGTCACGCGGCTCGACCACGACGCGGTTGCTGATGTACAGCTCCTGGCCACGCACGTCTTTTTCAAAAAACAATTTGCCCGGTATGCCCTGCAAATATCTGTCCAGCGAATACTCCAAACCGGACGCGCCTTGATTGTCGACATTGACGAAGCCCAAAACATGCGCGGCCAGATTATTGCGCAGGTAGACGCGCCGCTGATCGTCGGTGAAATACACGCCGCGAATATTCAACGCTCTCAATTTATTTTCTTCCTGTTCGCTGAGCCGGCGTTTGAGCGGAACTTTGTATTGGGGATTTTGGATCTTGGCCAAAACTGCGGCCGGAGACAGATTTAAAACATCGGCCAGCCGCGCGGCTGTGCCGGGCCGGTCTTGAATTTCCGAGCAGTCGATATACGCGGTTTTCGCGGCGACTGTCGCGGCCAGCAAAATGCCGTTGCGGTCGGTGATGTTGCCGCGTTTGGCCGGCTGTTCGTTT
>JAISEH010000100.1 GCA_031264205.1 Candidatus Margulisiibacteriota bacterium | reverse complement strand
AACATTTAATGCTCATTGATCTGGCGCGCAATGATGTTGGGCGCATCGCTGTGCCTGGCTCGGTCAAAGTTTTTAATTCGTTTTTTGTCGAACGTTACGCTTATGTTATGCACATCGTTTCCGAAGTGCGCGCGCAAAAACTGCCAGCCGCTGGCCTCGCGGATATTATCAAGAGCGTGTTTCCGGCCGGCACGGTTTCCGGCGCGCCCAAAATCAAGGCCATCGAACTGGTCGCCGAGCAGGAACCGACGCGGCGCGGCGCGTACGCCGGACTCATTGGCTATTTTGACGTGAATGGCAGTTTTGACTCTTGCATCACCATTCGCGCGGTGCTGCATCAGGGGCAAAAATTCAGCGTGCAATCCGGCGCGGGCATTGTCTATGATTCTGTGCCGGAAAAAGAATATACCGAAACTTTGAACAAAGCTCGCGCGGCCATTCGAGCTTTGGGAGTAGATTTATGATTTTGCTCATCGATAATTACGATTCTTTTACGTACAATCTGGCGCAGTATTTGCAAATGCTGGGACAGACTGTCAGGACTGTGCGTAATGACGCGCTGACGTTGGCGGAAATCGAAAAAATGAAACCCTCGCATATTGTTATCTCACCCGGTCCTGGCAATCCGGCGCAGGCTGGCCTCAGCGTCAAGGCGGTGCAGCATTTTGCCGGAAAAATTCCAATACTCGGCGTGTGTCTGGGACATCAGGCGATAGTCGAAGCTTTTGGCGGAAAAATTATCGGCGCGAAACAAATCGTTCACGGCAAGACCGACACTATTCAGCATGACGAGGGTGGTGTGTTCCGCAATCTTAAACAGGGCTTGACGGTGGTGCGTTATCATTCGCTGATCGCTGATCCGGCCAAAATGCCGGATTGTTTGGAAGCCACTGCTTTCGCGGCGCGCGATCAAGCTGTCATGGCGGTGCGCCACAAAAAATATCAAATCGAGGGCGTGCAATTTCACCCCGAATCTTTTGGCGCCGAGCAGGGTTTGAAACTGCTGGAAAATTTCCTCAAATACAAACGCGCCGGTTCGCAAAAATTGCCGCTGTTGCGTAAGCTGTCTTTGGGCGTCAGCCTGACACAGAAAGAAGCGGCTGTAATTATGGACGAAATAACGGACGGCGAATTATCGGACAGCCAGCTGGGCGCTTTTCTGGGCGGATACGCGGTCAAAGGAATTTCACCGGAGGAATTGTCCGGTTTTGCGCTGGCGATGCGCCAGAAAATGACCAGCAAACAAAAAAGGTCAGACGCGCTGGACATTGTCGGCACCGGTGGAGACGGACAGCATACTTTTAATATATCCAGCGCTTCGGCGCTGATTTGCGCGCATTACGGCGCGCCAGTCGCTAAACACGGCAACCGCGCTTTTACTTCGTCCTCGGGCAGTTTTGATTTTTTGCAGGCTTTGCAGATCAAAACTGACGGCGATCTGGCCGCCAATTTAAAAAGTCTGCGCCAGAATAATTTCGCGTTTTTCTTCGCGCCGCTTTATCACCCGGCGATGAAATATGTCGGCCGTGTGCGGCAAGAAGTTAAATTCCGCACAGTGTTCAATTTGCTGGGGCCGTTGATCAATCCTTTGCAGGCCGGTTATCAAATGATCGGAGTTTACGATCCGTCCTTGCTGGATTTATTTATTCAGACCCTGAAAAAGCTGGGCTTAAAACGCGCTTTGGTCGTGCACGCGGAATCCGGCATCGACGAAATAAGCATTTGCGGCAAGACACAGGTCCGCGAATTGACCGCCGCCGGAAAAATAAAAACCTACAAACTAGACCCTCAAGATTTCGGCATCAAAGGTTTTAAAGGCGAGGATTTGCGCGGCGGCACAGCCCGGCAAAACGCGGAAATGTTTTTGCAAATTTTACGGCACGGCGTCAAAACGCGCAAAGACAAAGCGCTGACCGCGGCCGTGGCTTTAAACGCCGGCGCCGCGCTGTATTTGCTCGGCAAAGTAAAAACTATCCGCTCCGGCTATGCCAAAGTGTCGCGCGATCTTGAGGAACGCAAATTAACCGACTGCGTAGATCGGCTGCGCTAATGAATATTCTGGAGAAGATAGTCGCCGCGCGGCGCCGGACTTTTCGGCTCTATGATTTTCCGCCACGTGACGTTCCACTGGTGCCGTTTTTTGGTCCAAAACCTTTTATCATTACGGAGTTCAAACGTGCTTCGCCGACGCAGAAAAAAATCAGCGTTTGTTCTCATATGGAGTTAGCACAGGATTATTACGCCGCCGGTGTCCGCAATTTTTCCGTCCTGACCGAGCAAAATTATTTTCGCGGCTCGCTGCGGGATTTGTATGAACTCAAACAAAAATATCCGCGCTGCGCTTTTTTGCGCAAAGATTTTTTATTTTGCCGCGCGGATATAGCGCAGGCCTATCAAGCCGGTGCGGACGCGGTACTGCTGATCGCGGAAATTTTGCCCGACAAACTTTTGCAGGAGCTGATCGATGAGGCGCATAAATATAAATTGCAGGTTTTGGGCGAGGCTTACAGCCTGCGGTCTTTGCAGAGAATTTTGCGGTTAAAAAATCCGCCTGACGCTATAGGCATCAATTCTCGTGATTTAAAAACTTTTCACATTCAACCCGATCAGCCGTTGCGCTTGAAATCATATATTCCGAAAAATATTCCGGCGGTGTACGAGTCAGGCGTGGACAGCGCTTATTTGCTGGAAATTATTGGCAACGCGGGGTTTTGCGCCGCGCTGATCGGCGAGGCGGTGGTCAAAGCGGCCAAAAGAGTGCAGACTGTCCGCAATTTCGTGAACGCTGTCCGGCGCGGTGCTAAACAAAAACCAAATTTTTTCACCAAACTTTACGCCGTTAAAAAAAATGTTTACGTTAAAATCTGTGGCTTAACCAATAAAGCCGATGTGGAATTAGCTGTCCGGGCTGGCGCGGATCTTGCCGGTTTTGTTTTTGTGCCGGAATCGCCGCGCGGCGCGGACGAAAAATTACTGCGCGCGGTCAAAAATGTGAAAATTTTAAAAGTGGCTGTGGTTAAAAAAGTCACGCCGGAAATAAAAAAACTGCTGCGCGCCGGACTGCTCGACGCGGCGCAGACTTATAATGAGGCAGATATTTACGCTCTGGCCGGAAACGCTTACTTGATCACCACCGATCCGCGCCGGCGCGCTTTGCCGGTCACGCTTTACGACGCGCCGAAAACCAAATCCATGCGCGCGGGCAGACAGATTCCGGCGCGGGAACACAAACATATTTATGGCCAGTGGCTGGCCGGCGGTCTCACTCCGCAAAACGTGCGCGGTCTTATCAAAAAAATACAGCCGGGGTTGGTCGATGTCAGTTCGGGCTTGGAAAAAAGCATTGGACAGAAAGACGCGCGGAAAATAAAATTATTCTTGCGAGAGGTGGCGCGTGCCTAAATATTTTGGACAATACGGCGGTCAATATGTCGGCGAAGTTTTGCGTCCAGCGTTGGACGAGCTGGCCGCGGCTTTTACCAGATATAGCCGGGACAAAAATTTTCTGGCGGAGTACGCGGATTTGCTGGCCAATTATGCCGGCCGGCCAACGCCGCTCCTCTATGCCGAAAATCTGACGCGCGAATTAAAAGGCGCGAAAACCTACATCAAGCTAGAAGGTCTGGCCAATACCGGCGCGCACAAGATCAACAATGCGCTGGGGCAGGCGCTGCTTGTGAAAAAAATGGGCAAAAAATATGTCATCGCTGAAACCGGCGCGGGACAGCATGGCGTGGCTACCGCCGCCGCCTGCGCGCGGCTGGGACTGAACTGTGAAATATTCATGGGCGCGATCGACGCGGCGCGTCAGCAGCCGAATGTTTTTTTGATGAAACAATACGGCGCGCAAGTCCACATCGTTAACGACGGCACGCGCACGCTCAAGGATGCCGTGAACGCCTGTCTCAAAAACTGGACGGCGCGCGCGGCCGACACGCATTATTTGATCGGCTCGGCGCTGGGGCCGTATCCGTATCCTGATATAGTGCGATTTTTTCAGAGCGTTATCGGTCATGAAATAAAACAACAATTATTAAAAAAAGAAAAAAAATTGCCTGATGTTTTGATCGCCTGTTGCGGCGGCGGCTCCAATTCACTCGGTATGTTCGCGCCGTTCATCGCGGAGAAAAAAGTCCGGCTCATTGCCGTCGAGGCTGGCGGACTCGGCAAAAAGGCCGGTCAGCACGCCTCGCGCATTTGCTCGCGCAGTCCGGTCGGGATTATCGAAGGCTACAAATCGCGTTTTGTGCAGACGGACGACGGGCAGGTCATGGCTACCCATTCTATTTCCGCAGGATTGGATTACACCGGCATCGGGCCGGAGCTGGCCGCGCTGGCTGAGACCGGTCGCGTGGAATTCACCACGGCCAGCGACAAAGAAGTTTTAAAAGCCTATCAATATCTGGCGCGGACGGAAGGATTATTATTCGCGCTGGAGTCCGCGCACGCCGCCGCCGCCGCGCTGAAAATAATACCGCGTTTGCCTAAAAATAAAATTGCTATTATCAATATGTCTGGCCGCGGCGACAAGGATATTTTTATCACCGCCGCCGCGCTTTACAAAAAAGAATGGACGGAATTTTTGCGGCAGGAAACGGAGCGTTTATGCGCTTGATGGTGCATTTAGTTGCCGGTTTTCCCTCGCTGGAAGGTTTTGCGGCGGCGGCGCGGGCATTGCACGGCGGCGGCGCGGAAATACTGGAGATCCAAATACCTTTTTCCGACCCGACAGCCGACGGCCCGGCGATCACGCTGGCCAGCGAGACCGCGGTGCGCGGCGGTTTCAAAGTCCGGGATATTTTTCAATATATCCGCGCCGCGCGACAGGCCGGATTTCAAAGAATATTTGTGATGACTTACGCGAATATTCCCTACCGCTACGGAATTAAAAAATACATTGTCGATTTGAAAAAAGCCGGTGTGGAGGGTTTGATCGTGCCGGATCTGCCGCTGGAAGATGAAGAAGATTTTTACAGCTTGTCCCTGCGGCACGGCATCGCGCCGGTGCCGGTGGCTGTGGTCGGTATGCCGTCTGACCGGTTGGCGCTGTTGAAACCTTATAAAAAAATCTATGTTTCTCTGCGCCGTGGCATTACTGGCGCGGAGACTAAAATTTCCGCGGACGTTCAAAAGTTTTTGACCGGA
>JAISEH010000012.1 GCA_031264205.1 Candidatus Margulisiibacteriota bacterium | reverse complement strand
CAAATCAGTGTCTTTCACATCTTTTTTCTCTTTGTCGATTTTGTCCGCGATGCCGTGCTTGGCCTCGGTCAACGCGTGCTCAAAAAGATGCTTGTCGACATCCATCGCCACGTCGGAAAACATCTGAATGAAACGCCGGTAAGAATCCCAGGCAAAACGCGGATTGTTGGTTTTCCTGATCAAGGCCGCGACGACTTTGTCATTGATGCCGAGATTGAGTATCGTGTCCATCATGCCGGGCATGGATTCTTTGGCGCCGGAACGCACCGAAACCAGCAGCGGATTTTTCTCGTCGCCGAGTTTCATGCCCATCGCTTTTTCCAGTTTGGCAATATTGGCGTCGACGTCTTTTTCCAAACCCGCCGGAAACTGCCGTCCGTTTTTGTAAAACTGATCGCACATTTCGGTCGTGATCGTGAAACCGGCCGGCACAGCCACGCCGCTATTGGTCATTTCCGCCAGACCGGCGCCTTTGCCACCCAGAATATCTTTTAGCGCGCCATGGCCTTCGGCCTTGCCATTCCCAAAAAAATAAACCTTTTGATATTTTGCTTTCACCGCGGTTTTTGGCGCGGGTTTAGACGCTTTCTTCGCGCTTTTTGTTTGCGTTTTTATTTTCTTGGATTTTGCTGCCATCGGGGTATTCCTCCTAAAATTTTTGTATCAAAAACGTTTGGGATATTAACGTAAAAACCGTGTTTCGTAAAGTTTGAAGCGGCCGGCCTTTTGGCTCTATAATGAAACATGTTTCGATCGCGTGTTTTATTGCTGCTGGGTCTGGCCGTGCTGATATTATCCGGCTGCCAGCCAAACGCCGCGCCGGAAATTTCTCTGCCCGCGCTCACGCTCCAAAATCCGCAAAAAATCAGCGAGCTGGATAAAAATTACAAGCAGTACGCCAAAGCCAAAACTCTCGTGCAAATCCGCGGCAAAATTATTTACCAGAGCCGGACCACCGGCGGCTGGGCTTTTGTGGAAGATGACACCGGCGTGGTCCTGCTGGATTTTGAACCGACCTCGCCCAATTTTACCCTGCCGCCCAAACAGCTCGGCAAAACGCTGACCGCCGAAGGCCGCGTCTCGCTCGATGAAAGCGTTATCAATGAGTACCTGCTCATACCGACAAGCTATAAGATCGACTAAAATTGTCCGGCGGCGAATATTTGGTTTTTTTTAATTTTCTCTGATAGACGCCAAGTAATTTTACCAGCATTTGCAGGGTCGTCTTTTTTGTTTTTTCGGCAAAAAAACATAAAGACACTTCATCATACAGAGACATAAGCTGGTTATCCATTTCTCGGTAAAAATAGGTTTTCTCCGCTGGGCTATTCAAGGTTTGTTCATGCCGTACGGCAGCCCGCTGGAATGCCTTAATAATTTCAACAGCTAATCTGGCGCTCTCCCAGCTCAAGGCCGGCTCACCGGCATAACAAGCCAAAAAAATAAAACCGTGTTTCGCGTTATAACGCACTTTGTTATCCGCAAAATCCACGATCAAACACCGGGCGTTTATGTCGCATAAATCCTTCAAGAGTTTCCGCCAATGTGTGCTCGGGATTTTTTGAAAATCCGCCCAACTCAATCTGACCAGCTTCTTGCCTTCACTTTTCAAAGGATAAGAATACGGCTGCGGCAATTCGGAGTATTCCCACAGTTTAGCGCATAAAAATCTCATAACAGTAATATATCGCCAGAGAAAAAAATTTGTTGCAATTTTTTTAGTCAGGGGGACGCAGCCATAAAAGGGAAAATGGGGCGGAAATTTAGTGAGACGCTTATTAAGCGAGACCCACAAGCCCACGAAGTGGGCGAAGTGGTGGGCGTTAGTGGGATTGAACCACTGACATCCTGCTTGTAAGGCAGGCGCTCTCCCGCTGAGCTAAACGCCCGAAATTTTTTGTTGCTGGCAGCCCTAAGGAGAATCGAACTCCTGTTAACGGCTTGAAAAGCCGCTGTCCTAACCATTAGACGATAGGGCCAAAAAAGACAGAGTATTTTAGCATATTGTCTTTTTTTTTGTTATAATAGAGTGTGTTTATTGTCGTGTAAATATTTTGCCTGGAGCGGACGTAACCTTCATGACTTTGTCGTGTCCGCGAAGGCAAAGATATTTACACGACAGATTATATCTCGATATTATCAATCAAGCGCGTACTCCCTAAATAAGCCGCGGCCAGAATAACCGTCTGTCCCGGCAAATACTCGCGCAGTGCGGACAGATCATCGCGGCGCAGGATTTCAATATAATTCACCAGCGTTTCCGGCGCGGCCTGCAAAGTCCGCCAAATAGCCAGTTTGACCTCATCCAGACTTTTGCCCTGCCGTAAAAGCTCCGCGCCCAGATTCAGACTGAGATACAATACCGGAGCACGTCGCCGCTGCTCCGGTGACAAATATTTATTCCGCGAAGACAGCGCCAGTCCGTCCGGCTCGCGCACGATCGGACAGGCGTTTATTTCAACCGGATATTTTTCTGCCTCGACCATTTTTTGCACAATCCGCAATTGCTGATAATCTTTCAGGCCGAAAAAAGCTTTGTCGGGACGCGCCAGATCAAAAAGCCGCGCGACCACTGTCACTACTCCGTC
>JAISEH010000008.1 GCA_031264205.1 Candidatus Margulisiibacteriota bacterium | reverse complement strand
TCCGCCGCCGACAAAACCAAATATCTGCAAAATGCGGAAAAAGAACAGGCGGATATTTTCCAGGATAGAAACGCGATAGGACACTTTGAGCAGAAAAACCGTAGTGAACAGGCAAAGATAAAAACTCATCATGAACAAAAGTGCGGCGTCGAGATATTTGGGAAAAGCAAAAGTCAGGCCGAAATCTTTTTGCAAGAAAACAAAAGGCGTCAGGTGATAATGCTGAATCAGCCACGCGTAAAATCCGCCGGCCGCTCCGGAGCCGAGCAGCGCGGAAACCAAAGCCGGCCTTAATTTGCTGGAAGACAATAGCCACGCGGCTGGCCAGGTATTGGCCAGACCAAAAAATATGGTAAACCAAATCAACGGCCAGTGTTGGTTAAGCCAAAAAGGTAGGAGAAAACAAAGCAACAAGATATTGCCAATAATAAAAAAAGCCTGCAGCCAATTGCGGCGATTGGTCAGAACAAATCCGCAGAATAAGGCGATCAGCAAGATAATCACGCTGCCGCCGCGCGCAAAATCGGCAAAGGAGAATTGTTCCTCAAAAGCGGTGTCCAGTCCGTAATTATAATTGTCGGCGATTTTTTGCAGCAACACTTTGTCGCCGACGGCTAGTTTTTGTCCGGCCGGCATGTCGATCATCACAAAATCTTTTTTCTGATTGTGCAGACGGACTTTGACCAGCCGCCGCGGAGTTTCGGCGCCGGAATAATCTTCCAAAATATACGACACAGCGCCTTGCAGGTAAGCGTTGTCCGGCAGCGCAATATCTTCCGCGGCGCTTAAACAAATCAGACAGCACACTATACCCAGAAATAAATGTTTCATTTATACTTATTATAATGAAAAAAGTCTGCTTTTTCATTATGCTGCTGGCCTTGCTGGGTGCTGACGGACAGCTTAATGTTTTTACCGGAGATAAAGACGCGGAAGTTTTTATCGACGGACAATTTATCGCGAAAGAACAGGTTTTACAACGAGCGTTGCAGGGCGGCACGCATTATTTGCAGGTTAAGAAAAACGGCAATATTCTAAAATCCCGCGTGGTGGAAATTCAGGACAATAAACTGGAAACTGTAGTGCTGGAAGATTTTGTTGATTACAAAACTAATGTGCCATCGCGTGGCTCGCTCGATGTGGAAGCCATGCGGGTGCGTGAAACGCGCGGCAATCTGGCTTTCGGACTCTTCGGCGGTTCGCCGGCTTCCGGCTTGAGTCTCAAATGGTGGCCGCTGGAGAGGGTCGGTTTGCAGGCGATCGGTTTTGCCAATAACAATAATACCGCGCGCGACACACGCGCCGGCGGCCGGCTGCTTTTTGCTTTTAACGAGTCAGTTTATCAGAGCAGTACTTTTACGATATATTCAGCCTTGGGACTTGGCCGTTCAGCGTTGTTGTTTATTGACGATGACAATGGTGAAAGCGCCACCTATGATTTGCAGGAATTAGTTTTCGGTCTGGAGTTTAGAGTGGCGGATTTTTTTCAGACTAACAACAATGAGTACAAGCACATCGTTATCAATAAAGACACTTCAGCTCTGGATATTCTGCTGATCGAGCTGCTACTGGGAGTTGGCGAGTTTTTTTTGCGGACAGCGCATTGGAGTGTTGAGGTTGGCGCGGAGAGAACTTTTACCAGATATTTTGCGTCGGACGCGAAGCCTTCCACGGATTATCTTAATCTGAAATTCAGCGGAGGCTGTCATATTTATTTTTAAAGGAGGTAGCAGTATGAAAAAGTTTTTGTTTTTTTTAATTTTGCTGGCGGCGGTGAGTTTGGCGGAAAAAGGCCGGATCAATGTCATCACCGATTTGCCGGGCGCGGAGGTTTATATCGACGGCGTGCGCGCCGGTGGAGATTCCGTGCAGGATTATGAAGTGGATCCGGGCGAGCATTATGTGGCGGTCAATTATCGCGGCAAGAGAATTTACGCCAAGATGCACCGGGTCGGTGATGGCGAAATAAGGACCATACCGACCGCACATTTTGTGGATTTTAAAACTAATGTGGCGTCGCGCGGCGCGGTGGACGTGGAAGCGGCGCGCATTCGCGAAACGCGCGGCAATTTTGGTCTTGGCGTGCAGGCTTCCGCGCTGCTGGACATGGCTTCTTTGGGCGGCATTTCGGCCAAATGGTGGTTTACCGAACGTTTGGGTTTGCAGGCTTTTGGCTGGCTGGATAGTCAGCGCACTTATTCCGGCGGGCGGCTGCTTTTTTGGCTGGCGGACAAAGTATTTTTTAACGCGCCATTTTCCGGTTATCTGTATGGCGGCGGCGGCACGGACAGTTTCACGGACAAAGAAAATACCGACCGCAATGTCCGCACGGCGGTCAGCGACGCCGGTTTTGGTGTGGAGTGTTCGCCGCTGGGTGTGAACGGATTGTTTTTGAGCGTGGAGTTTGGTTTGGAAAAACGTTTTTCCACCGGCGTAAATGTCGAACCTCAAAATCAAGACAAGACCGGCATGTTGTTATCCGGAGGCCTGCATTTATATTTTTAAATTTATTTTAATTGTTTTGCTCCGGATAATTTCCTGGATCGATTACTGGTACCGCGCGCTGGCGAGATGGGTGTTGCCCTATCCTTACCGGCGCTCCGGCCGCTGCCGAAAATGCGGCGAGTGCTGCAAGCAAATCCTGATCGGCATGGAGCCGCGTATGCTACGCCTGCGTCCGCTGCGCAATCTGGCGATTTGGTGGAACGCTTATTTCAACAATCTGCGTTTGATTGGCAGTTTTATCGAGGACGGCGTGATGGTTTTTGCCTGCAATTATTTGCGCGCAGACGGTCTCTGCGGCGCGTACAATTTACTGCGGCCGGTGTTTTGCCACGAGTATCCGCGCTTGTTCAGCCATTTTGAAGAGCCGGTCGTTTTGCCGGACTGCGGTTTTAAATTTTCTCCACGTAAATTAATTTAGCCAGTCGGCCGTCGATGGCCAGACGCGTGCCGTCGACCAGCAGTATGTAGGTTGGATATAGCTGCTGAATGCGCAAAGTTTGTCCGGGGTAAACACCCAGCTCGTACAAACGCGCCAGCGCCTGATCTTGTCCGGTACGGATGTAAATGACTTTGGCATTGACGCCGAGCGGCAGACGATTGAGCGGCAAAACAGTGGCAGCGTTGAATTGTTTGGCCTGCGCGCAGCAAGGGCCGGTCGGAATATTGTGCGTGTGGCCGTGGCCGATCAACGCGCAAAACCTTTCGAGAATTTCCGGCGAAATACCGGCCGCTAAAATTTCCGCTTGCTCGGCGGCTTTTTTGGCGGTCAGTCCCAGCAGCTCTTTATAAAAAACTTTGAGGACGGCCAAAGTCCGCTCGTTTTGCTGTTTGCTGATTTTTTCCATGACCGCTCCTAGATGTGCAATATTTTATTGACAATCGCCGCGATAGTAAATGCGTAAATTGTGGAGAGGAAAAATATCAGCAACGCTTTGAACCAGCCTTTTTGCCGCGCTAATTCGCCAAGAAAACCCAGGCACGGCAGAGACAGCGAAATAAAAAGTAGCGACACCAAAACTTGAATGGAATTCAACATGCCGTTATTCGCCAGATCGTACAGGGATATGGCGCCGAGGTCTTTGCGGAAAAGCCCCAGTGTCACGCTGTCCGTAAAAGCTTCCGGCAAATTTAAAAAAGTCTGGATCAGCGGCGCAGTCCAGACACGGAATAATTCTAACAATCCGGTAGAGTGTGCTACGAAAAGAAAAGCCGACGCGCCAAGTATCAGCGGCGTGATACTGCGCATATACCAATACAGATAAGCGCCGGCCGTAGCCAATATTTTGCCGCCGTCGGGAAAATGCAGTGGCGTGATTTTGACACTGTAATTGACCGGCGGTTGCGTCCGCAGCAAACTGTGCAGCCCCAAAATAATGCCGGCCTGCAAAAGCATAATGCCGCCGAAAATCAGAGCGTGCTGAAATTGAATTATGGCCAGCAAATTAGAAATGATGACTAATTGCGAAACGCAGGGAATGAAAAAAATAAAGAGTAGCAATTGAATGTTTTGCTCGCGGCGCGTTCCCAGATATGCGGATTTATTTAGCGCGGCGATTTTGCAACAGCTAAATAATAAAGAAGGCAGACTATTGCCGTTAAGCCCGAACAGCCGTAGCAGCCGATGGCAGGTCAAGCCCAGCCGGTTGATATAGCCGGTGTTTTCCAAAAAAGCATAAATCAGCAAAAAAGAACCAATGATCGGCAGTAAAATGGTAAAGGCATAAGCAATGCCGGTAGTCAGCAGGCCGTATTGCCCCACAAAAAAATCCGTAAAAAGATTGTTGCCGAAAACGCTGACAAAAATATAAGTGATGAAAGGCGCCAGATATTTGCCGAAAAGCTCGTCATAAAAAAGATAGACTAATAATCTGTTGCCGACAAAATGGACAAAAGCGAAAATCAAAAATATTGCCACGGCGGCGATCAATAAATCCCAGAAAAAACGTAGCGAATATTCTTCAAAAAAATGCGAGAACCTGGCGCCGCGGCGCTGTTCTTTTTGCCAGATTTCCGGGCAGAGACTGCGCGACAAACTTTCCCAGCGGTTGGCGATCGTAAAAGAATGAGCAATGGCGTATTTTTCCGCCGCGTAAGCCAGTATTTTTTCGCGTACCGCCGGCGGATAGGAGCGGCGTATCCAGTGGTAAATATTTTTATTGCCGAGTAGCAGCATTAGACCGATAAACCGCCAGGAAATTCTTTGTTCCGGCAAACCGGAAAATTTAAATTGCTCGCTGAAATCCTGAAGGATTTTTTCGATGGTTTTGGAATAACTGCCGACCCAGCGCGGTTTGTGCGCGGCGGCCAGCGCTTTTTGGATTTCTGACCGGCGCGGTTCATGAGTTGGCGCGCTGATGATGACCGGCGCGTTAAAAATATGCGTCAGCTTGGCTTGATCGAAAAAATATTCCTGATCGGCGATATTTTGCACTTGATAATTCACAATGAACGGAATATTGAGTTCAGCGAGTTGGATCAAAATTAAAACGCTGTTTTCCAAAGTTTTTTCATTGAGCGTGAAAATAATTTTCTCCGGCTGCAGTTTTAAGATCAGATTGAGCGCAATAGTTTCGTTTTCGGAAGTGGGGATCAGCGTGTGGATGCCGGGCGCTTCGAGCAGGCGGTATTTTTGGCCGCCGAGCTTGACCTGTCCGATGTTTAGTTTTATTTGACTGCCCGGATAAGGAGTTTGGCGTCTGCTGGACGCGGCCAAATTATTAAAAATATTTGTCTTGCCGGAAAAAGTCTGGCCGAGAATTAAAATAGTTTTCATTTGGCGTTGATTAGTAGAGAAAGGTCCAGCGCTGGCGCGGAATGTGTGATTTTACCGCAGGAAATATAATCCGCGCCGAGTTTGGCCAGCGCGGCGATATTTTTTTCAGTCACGCCGCCGGAAATTTCCAGCTGGATTTGTGGATTGAGTTTGGCGCGCAGCGCGGCGGCTTTTTTAATCTCGGCGGCGGACATATTGTCCAGCAGAATAATATTGACCGGCAGAGCCAGAAAATTTTGGACTTGCCGCAAAGTCGCGGCCTCGATCTCGATTTTTTTATTTCTCCGCCAAAATCTAAAACGCTTAATGCGCTTTTGTAAATCGCTCAATTTCAGGCCGGCCAAGTGATTGTCTTTGATCAAAACCAGCTCTGATAAATTGAGCCGGTGATTTTGTCCGCCACCGCAACGCACCGCGTATTTTTCCAGCTCGCGCAGCAGCGGCGTGGTTTTGCGCGTGTCGAGTAATTTAACATTTGTGCCTTTGAGCAAATTCACCAGTTTATGCGTTTCCGTGGCCACGCCGCTCAAATGCTGGAGAAAATTTAAAGCGACGCGCTCGGCTAAAAGAATGTCGTTTAATCTGCCGCGGATTGTAGCCAGGACAGCGTCTTTTTTTATTTTGGCGCCATCGGAAAATTTGGTTTGAAAATTAACTTTGCGGAAACAATAAGCGGCGATTTTCAGGCCGCAGACCACGCCGCCGGTTTTGGCGATAATTTTCCCGCTGACGATCTTGTGTTTGTCCCCGAAAAATTTGGAGGTAATATCGCCGCGCGGCGCGTCTTCGCGCAAAGC
>JAISEH010000176.1 GCA_031264205.1 Candidatus Margulisiibacteriota bacterium | reverse complement strand
CTTGATCATGTCCGTTAGGCAGATGTAATCTTCGGTATGAACTCTAATTACGGATATTTCTGTACTGTCTACGGTAATTTTTGCCATCGATTTTCCTTTTTTAATTTCATGTTACCAGTTTATGGATCATACCATTTTTACTGTTGCTTAGTATGGATAAATTGCTCGGATAATATTATTCTTGCAATATTTTCAGGCTAATTAGTATTTACGCAGGGTTTGATAGATGCCTATGCTGGTGCGCTTGATAGCGGCGAGCTGCTGGAGCAGTTCGGTTTTAGTTTCCGACGGCAATTCTATGCGGTAAGCGGCCAGGAATTTACGGGGCTGAATATTTTCATCAAAGAAAAATAACGTGGCGCGGACTTTTAAGACCGCGGCGATTTTTTCGATCGTTTCCACCGAAGGAAATTTTTTACCCACTTCAATCTCGCTGACGAAACCGACCGAGATGTCGCAGAGTTCCGCGAGCTTCATTTGTGAAAGTCCGGCTTGGTTACGAATTTTTTTGAGATTTTGAATAAAGGTTTTTTGTAAAAGCATTTAATCATGCTAATAGCGCAGTGTATTGTTGACAAGTTACTTTAAGCATTATATAATACTACATGATACTTATAGAGAAGTAGCTGTAAGTGCTATTGATTTTAAAGGGGGAATACATATGGCAGCTAATTACACAGACAATTTTGCCGGGGATCCGTATTATATTTTGAAAGGCGAGCAACTTTCTGCGGCAGGCATGACCGCCGCGTTAAACACCAAAGAAAAGGTGGCGAAT
Organism: Candidatus Margulisiibacteriota bacterium; assembly: GCA_031264205.1. Taxonomy (GTDB): domain Bacteria; phylum Margulisbacteria; class Termititenacia; order Termititenacales; family Termititenacaceae; genus Termititenax. The sequence continues at coordinate 3,550 of JAISEH010000176.1, read as the reverse complement.
AAAGTAACCACTATAAATAATCAATCAACCGACACGCAATATCCGTCAGCCAAAGTGGTTTATGATACTTTGAACGGGACAAACAACGATATCGTGCACAAAGCCGGAACGGAAACTATCACCGGCGTTAAAACTTTCGGCACAACAAGCGTGGCGGCTGAGCCGCTGCTGGGCGTGGCCAAAACGACTGCTGCGGCTAATGACGGCAAAAAAATTGCCACCGAAGCGCAAGTGTATGACAAGCAGGATAAAATCGCCGCCGGCACAGCCAAAAATATCGTGGCCTATTCCGGCACGGCAGGGACATTTGGCACACTGACCAGAGCCACAGCCATAAATGCCCAAAAAGATGAGCGCAGCGATGACAAGATACCCACAGAAAAAGCGGTGGCGGCCTATGTTGCGGATCTTATTTTGCCGATAGGCACAATACTGGCGATGGAAAGCATGGCCTATTACAATAATGCCGACGCCACATTCAAGACCAAATGGAAAGTCTGTGACGGTAGCAACAACACGCCAAATTTAAAACATAAATTCCTGCGTGGTTTTCAATCAGGTGATACAACTATTGCTGGCGACGGCAAGAAAACATTATCTATAACTGAGATGCCCTCGCATAGTCATAAGCATACGCATCTTCCCCACAGTGATCATTATGGCGAAACAAACGGCATGGATGACAACCCGCATGAACCAACTGGTGTTTTTCGTACGGGTGGATACACTTACGATACCAGTGGTGGCTCTCGAGGCACCTGGTTGATTATGGAGGCCGGGCATGACAATAACCATTCTTATGATGAGACCACCGCTGGCGGCGGACAGGCTTTTGATGTGCTACCGGCTTTTTATACGGTGATTTATATAATGAAAATAGCCTAAAAATATTTGCCGCGCTGATGTGGAGTTTATTTACAATCAGAAATAGCCTATAATCCCACCTATGTCAGAGATAGATATCAATAGCCTCAGCGAGCCGGAAATGCGCCTGAAAAAAATGCAGGACATGCGCGCGGCGGGCGATGAGCCGTATAAATATTCTGGCGAGCGCAGCGCGGCCATTGCCGAATTGTTGCAAAAATACGAGCCGCTAAAGCCGGAAGAAGAATCGGCGGAGACTTATCAGATCGCCGGGCGTGTCGTCGCAAAGCGCGGCCACGGCAAAGCGTCTTTTGGCAATATTCTCGACCAGAGCGGCAAAATCCAGTATTACGCCAAAGTCGATCTGCTCGGCGAGACAGCCTATCACAAACTTTTGCATGAAGTAGACCTCGGCGATATTATTTGGGCGCAGGGCAAAATATTTCGCACGCAGCGCGGCGAGCTGTCGATCAAACTGGAAAAATTTGAAATGCTGACCAAAGCTCTGTTGCCTCTGCCGGAAAAATTCCACGGCCTGACCGACAAAGAAACGCGCTATCGTCAGCGTTATCTCGACCTCATCGCCAATCCTGAAGTGAAAAATGTTTTTCAAAAACGCAGTAAAATTTTGCGTCTGGTGCGTGAGTTGCTGGACGGCGAGGGTTTTATCGAAGTGGAAACGCCGGTACTGCAAATGATCCCGGGCGGCGCGGCGGCGCGGCCATTCAAAACTTTTCACAACGCGCTGTCTATGGAATTGTATTTGCGTATCTCGCTGGAGCTGCCGCTCAAACGGCTGATCGTCGGCGGTTTTGAAAAAGTTTACGAGATCGGCCGCGTGTTCCGTAACGAGGGCATTTCTTACAAGCACAATCCCGAATACACTTTGCTGGAATTGTATCAGGCTTACACCGACTGCGAGGGGATGCTGCTCTTAACCGAGCGGTTAATATCTGGCGCGGTCAAAGCTTTGACTGGAAATTACAAAATCCAATATGCCGGCCAGGAAATTGATTTCACGACGCCGTGGAAAAGGGTTGTCTACGGCGATATTAAAAATATGGACGCTTTTGAAGCCGAAACTGTGCATCCGACATTTATTGTGGATTTTCCGCTGGCGGATTCGCCGCTGGCCAAAAAACACCGCAGCAAACCCGGACTGGTCGAGCGTTTTGAGCTGATCGTCGCCGGTATGGAATTGGCCAACGCGTACTCCGAATTGAATGATCCGCTCGATCAAGACGCGCGTTTTGACGAGCAGGTCAAGCAGCGCGCGGCCGGCAATCTCGAAGCAAATATGAAAGACGAGGATTATGTCACCGCGCTCAAGCACGGCATGCCGCCGACCGGCGGATTGGGCATCGGCATTGACCGGCTGGTCATGCTGCTGACCGGACAGGAATCTATCCGCGATGTGCTTTTATTTCCGCATATGAGAGAGCTGCCGAAAACGGAAAAACAAACAATATGACCCGTCCAAAATTTTATCTGATCGACGGCCATGCGCTGGCTTATCGCTTTTTTTTTGCGCTGCCGCTTTCGATGTTGACGACCGGTGGCCAGACTACCAACGCGATTTACGGTTTTTGCAAAACGCTATTTAGTTTGCTGGAGGAAAAAAAACCGGACGCGCTCGCGGTGGCTTTTGATCTGCCGCAGCCGACCTTTCGGCATAAATTATACAAAGAGTACAAAGCTCAGCGTCCGCCCGCGCCGGATGAATTCCGCTCGCAGGTGCCGCTGATTAAAAATATTGTCCGACAGGCCAATATTCCGATTTTTGAGCTGGCGGGTTTTGAGGCTGACGATGTGCTGGGCGCGGCGGCGGAGCAGGCGGCGTGCGCCGGCTATGATGTGCGGATCTTGACCGGCGACAAAGACTGTATGCAGCTGGTCAATGAGCGGGGGCATTTGCTGATGCCGCAAAAAGGCTCGACCGAGCTAAAAGAAATAGACGCGGCGGCTGTCGGCGAGCGTTTCGGTGGTTTGCAACCGGCGCAGATCATTGACCTCAAGGCTTTGATGGGCGACCCGTCGGACAATATTCCGGGCGTGCCGGGCATCGGCGAAAAAACCGCCGTCGCGCTTTTGCAGGAATACGGCGCTGTCGAAAATCTCAAGAAAAATGTGGAGACTATCAAAAAGCAATCCGTGCGGACTAAAATTACCGCCAATTTAGAAAGTTTGGATTTGAGTTATCAGCTGGCGACGATTGACACCAAAGCGCCGGGAAAATTTGCTTTAGATTTAGGCCGGCGCGAAAATATCGACGTGGCCGGAGCCGTGCCGCTGCTCAAAGAATTGCAGCTGGCTTCTTTGGTGAAAAAATACGGCGGCGGCGCGCCAGCCGGAACACATATTGCGCCGGAGACCGCCGCGCCAGGCCGCAGTGTGCCGGAGCAGGGCGATCTTTTTAGCGAGATCACCGCGCCAAAATTGGACCCGCAAAAAGCCCTGACCGCGCGTTTGATGAAATATCTTTTGCATCCTGAGCGCGCGATCCTGCCGGAAAGTATTAATCAAAATGACATCGACGAATTGCCGGAATACGCGCGGCTGCTCAAGGAGCAGGATTTATATAAATTGTACGAAGAAATTGAATTGCCGCTGGCCGGCGTGCTGGCCGAAATGCAGGAGCAGGGCGTAAAAATCGACACGGCTTTTTTAGCCAAAATGTCCAAAGAAT
>JAISEH010000150.1 GCA_031264205.1 Candidatus Margulisiibacteriota bacterium | reverse complement strand
GCTCATGATAGGGTTTGTCGATCGGCGCGATAACTTTGCGGTCTAATACCGGACAATCCCGATAATTTTCGGCGATAGTCCGACCAGTCACCGTCGGCAAATCTTTATGCAAAATATTTTTCTTATCCAGCTCGTTCAGCACGGCCAGCACACCGCCCGCGCGATCGAGGTCTTCCAGATGGTCGGGGCCGGCCGGCGCGATATTGCAAAGATGCGCGATTTTTTCCGAAACCTCATTGATCAGATGCAAAGTGATTTCCACACCGGCCTCGTAAGCGATAGCTGGCAAATGCAGCGCGGAGTTTGTCGAACAACCGAGCGCCATGTCCAGCGCCAGCGCGTTGTGAAACGCTTCTTTTTTTAGGATGTCGCGGATTTTCAGGTCTTTTTGGACCAGCTCCATGATTTGTTTTCCAGCCTGCCGCGCCAGCTCGACGCGCCGCGGACTCACAGCCGGTATCGTGCCGTTGCCCGGCAAAGCCAGACCCAGAGCCTCGCATAAACAATTCATGGAATTGGCCGTGAACATGCCGGAGCAAGAGCCAGGCCCCGGGCAAGCCGCGCATTCGACAGCGTGAAATTCCTCCGCCGAGATCAGCCCTTGATTGAATTGGCCAACCGCCTCGAATACAGAATTTAAATCCAGCTTTCGGCCGCCGCGCTCACCGGCCAGCATCGGCCCACCGGACAAAACGATAGTCGGGATATTGAGCCGGCAGGCGCCCATGATCATACCCGGCACGATCTTGTCGCAATTGGGCAGGAGAACTATCGCGTCAAAACAATGCGCTTTGCCCATGGTCTCGACCGAGTCCGCGATCAATTCCCGCGAGCCCAGCGAATATTTCATGCCCTCGTGCCCCATAGCAAGGCCGTCGCAGACGCCGATCACGCCAAATTCCAGAGGCACACCGCCGGCCTTGATGATCTCCTCTTTGACCGCCGCGGCCAGTTCATTTAAATACAAATGGCCGGGGATAATATTAGTATAAGCGTTGGCCACGCCGATGAAAGGCTTGGCAAAATCCCCGTCCTGCAGGCCGGTCGCGCGCAACAAAGCGCGGTGCGCCGCCCGAGCCGGACCTTGTTTGACATTGTCTGAACGCATAAAATTTCCTCCGCCTGTCAAGTTCCTGACAATTATCGGCGTATAATACACCTATCTATTGAAAATGAAAATTAACCTCGTCCCTTGCCCAGTTTTTGCAAAACGCGGGACATCACCTGGCGGGTCGGCCGGTCCAGCCGGTTAAAATTTTTGAGCAGATTAAATTCCGCGGCACGGCGTTCCACCCAAGCCGTATTTTGCACCGGCATTTTGGCCAAGTCCTTAAACCAGTACTCGATCGGCAAACCATAACGCCGGCTCAGCTTGACCAGCGTCGTCAGGCGGGGTAGCCGCCGACCGTTGTATAGATTGTAAAATATCGAATAATCCAGATCCAAATCTTGCGCGGTTTCCTCGATGGTTTTGCCGCTTTTTTTCCGTAATTGTTTTAATTTTTGGCTGATCAGATGTTTTAATTCTTTGTCCGTCACGTCTTTTTCCGCGTCCATGGAGACACAACCTTTCCAAATCAATATATCCATTCCAAATAATTATCTTTATAGTATTATCAGATAAAAGTTAGTAGTATTTTGCTATAAATGTGCTATAATTAGGGAATAAATTTAAAAGGGGGTATTTTTTATGGCTAGTAATTACACAGACAGTTTTGCAGGGGATCCGTACTTCATTAAAAAAGGTGAACAACTTTCGGCGGCAGGTATGACCACTGCGCTGAATACTAAAGAAAAGGTGGTGAATAAAGTAACCACTATAAATAACCAATCAACTGATGCGCAATATCCGTCAGCCAAAGTGGTTTATGATACTTTGAGCGGGACGAACAACGATATAGTGCATAAAGCCAGCGCGGAAACTATCACCGGCGTAAAAACTTTCGGCGTAACTGGTGCGCCGGCTGAGCCGCTGCTGGGTGTGGCTAAAACAGATGCCGTCACTAATAGCGGCACCAATTTTGCCACTGAGGCGCAGGTCTACACTGTAAACAGTGTGATTAGCGGTAAGCAGGACATTCTGCCAATAGGCACAATTTTGATGTTCGACGGAGCATCATGGAAAGACGATAATACATTGCCCGGCTGGTATTCTTGCGACAAAGGAAATTATAACAAAAGATTAACTCCTAATCTGGAAGATAAATTTATCAAAGGCAAGGGCAGTCTAACGGATACCGGTGGCAGTAATGCTCTGACCGATGCTATGCTGCCGAAACATACGCACTCCATTTATACCGACGCGACGAAAAATACATCTGGAGGTGATGCTAAGAGTTTAAAAGGCAGTTTTGGCGCAGACAACGGTATGGTGGCATCCACTGTTTATTTTGCTGGCGGGATGTTATCTTTGGAAGACTATAGTTATGACACAATTTCGTATGATAATATTGGTCTGGGAAAAAAAATAAGCATCGACGCTACGCACGAACATACCGGCAGCACCAACAATGACAACAGCGCCACGACCGACGCCAACACCAGCAATATGCCAGAGTATTACTCACTGATCTATATTAAGCGGGTGGAGTGAGGACATTTGTCTGCTGTGTTATAATTAACTAATGACAAAACTCGTTCTCGCCGCGGATCACGGCGGGTTTGAATTAAAAGAAATTATCAAAAATTTTCTCGTGGAGCTTGGCGGTTACGCGGTCACCGATCTCGGCACGAATTCTACCGAGAGCGTGGACTATCCAGAATATGGGCGCAAAGCCGCGGCAGCTGTGGCGTCCGGTCAGGCCGAACGCGGTATAATTTTTTGCGGGACGGGTATCGGCATATCCATCGCGGCCAATAAGATAGCGGGCATACGCGCCGCCAATTGCACGAGCGAATATCTGGCCGAAATGTCGCGCCGGCACAATGACGCCAATATACTCGCGCTGGGCGGCCGCCTCGTCGAACCGGAATTAGCTAAAAAGATCGTGAAAATCTGGCTGGACACGCCTTTTGACGGCGGCCGCCACGAGCGGCGCGTCAAACAAATCGGCTAAACTTTTTGAGCCGCGAGCGGAATCTCCAGCGTAAACACTGTGCCTTTGTTTAATCTGGACTGCACTGTAATGCTGCCTTTGTGCTCCTCGATAATGCGGTGCACATCGGCCAGACCCAAGCCGTTGCCTTTGACTTTGGTCGTGAAACGCCGCGTGAACATTTTTTTGAGATTGCTTTTGCTGATGCCGCAACCATTGTCGCGTATCGTGACAATCGCCATAGCGCGGTCTACAGCGGGTGTGGCGCAAACCTCGATCCGGCCTTTGCGTTCCGGCGGCATGGCTTCGATCGCGTTGAGCAGGAGATTGAGCAAAGCCTGTTGAAAAGCCGGCAGGTCGGCCAGTACCTGCAAGCCCTCAGCAACATTTACCGTTATCTGCACCGCGGCGTTCTGTGCCTGCACCTTGACCAGACTCAAAACTTTTTGTGCGACGTCCGCCAGCTCCAGCGGCTGGATTTTAAATTCCGCGCGGCGGGTAAAACTCAAGATAGCCTGCACATTGTTTTCCAGATTTTGAATTTCCTCTTTGATGATCGAGCCGTGCTCCGCCCAAAATTTTTGTTTGTCGGGATACCTTTCCGCCAGCTGCGCGAACATTTTGAGCGGAGTCAGCGGATTTTTGATCTGATGCATGATGTCCGAGATGATGGTGTTGGCGACCAGCTCTCTATTGAGCCGCGCCAGCTCGGCCACACGGGCGGCGTTTTCGATAGCCACGGCCAGTTGTCCGGCCAGAGCCATCAACAAATCCTCGTCGAGAGCGGCCAGCGGACGCCCCGACGGCACATTGTCCACCGCCAGTATGCCCAGCGTTTTGTCGCGCGTCTGCACGGGCACAGTGTAATACTGCGCGGCGCCCAGCATTTTGACCAGCGCGGTCTGACGGGTCGCCTGCAGGAGCTTGGGTTTGCCATCGCGGTACAAACGCCCAAAAACGGAAGTGATTTTGGAGAGAGCGCGGCCGAGCACATCCTGCGGTGGCGCGCCGCACACGGCCACCGACACCAGCGTGTCATTTTGGTCAATAAACAGAATGCCCCGGTCGACACCCACAGCCTCGACGATGAGCTTAATAATGTTGGCGTAAATTTCACGGGTATTGAGCGTGGAAACAATTATCTGGGAAATCTCGGAGAAAGTCTGCAATTTTTGATTGGCCATGCGAAAATTATAACATTCGTATAATACGAAAACAATTCTTAACAGAAATTTTGTAATAATTAACATTTACTTGACTGCATTTTTTTGGCAAATATAACGATTTTAAGACTTGACAAAATAGGAAAATATTATAAAATATATAAGAAATAATTATTTTATAATTTTATATTGCATTATAAATTATTTTTTGTTATATTTAATCAAATAAACAATTACTTATTTGATTAAGTAAAGAAAGCGAGCGGGTTATGAGCAAAATTTTGTATGTGGGCGATGAACTGCATCAGAGTTTGAAATTTTTGGCGACCAAGCTGGGGATCACGATGCAGAATGCCGCCGACGAAGCTGTGCAAGAATGGATACGGTCGCGGGAGCGCGAGGAAAAACAAAAAGAAATACTGCTGGGGCGTATTGAGCAAAAACTCAGCGTTGACGAGCGGAGGCTGCTGGAAGCCCTGCTCAAAAACCAAAACCATTAGCTTATCCTTTTTTCGGGGGGAAAAAGGATAAAAATAAAAAGCCGGTCCACGCGACCGGCTTTTTTATTATTTACGGCAAACGACTAAGCCGGGTTCTGTTTCTCAGACGATCATTTATCTAGGCCAGCCGTCGCCGACTGGCTCAAGCAAGCAACCCGGGACTGCTCACGAGGCGGGCGCTCTCGTCCTCTATTTGCTCTTGCTCCGCGCAGAGTTTACCTCTTTTCACTACAGCACGGCAAAACAAGCCGCCTGTACATCGTCTCTGTGGCACTAGTCCTCGCCTTGCGACCGCAATTGTTTTCTCCTGACGGAGAAAGACAACCACCGCCCACGGCGGACACCCGTTAGGTGCTGCGCTGCCCGCAGGAGCCCGGACTTTCCTCGGCGGCCAATTAAGCCGACGCGATCGTCTCGTCTGCCGTCGGCAAGTATAGCACAGCGATGATTATCGAATGAAATTAGGCACTGCGTTATTTGTGGTTTTTGTCGTACAGATACAAACCAAAATATTCGGCGAAACAAATCGCCAGCGCGCCGAACGCCGCGAAAATTTCAGGGACGCCAAGACGCAACAGTAAACTCAAAAGACCGAGCAAAGTGAACAGCGGCAAAAAAATCATTAAAAGCAACATGCGCCAAAAATAAGCTTTATCAAAAGGAACATTGTCTGGCTTTTCCTGACAAAGCCGGCAACCGCCGCAGTTTTTTAACATTGCCGCACAAATTGTTCGGCGGCTTTGAGCAAACGCGCCACTTCCGCGTCGCTCGCCGCCTCGCAGTAAATACGCAAAAGCGGCTCTGTCCCTGAGGCGCGGAATAATATCCAGCTCTCGTCCGCAAAATGGATTTTCATGCCGTCAAATTTTTCTTTGTCTTGCGTCGCTTTA
>JAISEH010000136.1 GCA_031264205.1 Candidatus Margulisiibacteriota bacterium | reverse complement strand
CTGACACTTTTAGTTTTGGGATTGATAGGCTGCGGCAAGACCGCTGGTGGAGATGGCGGAGGAGGAGGTGGCGGCGGCTATGTTCAACCTTCAGACACTATTTTAATTAAAGTCATGTTATTTGATGAAACACATATCGACCCAAAACCGCATGCCAATCATTGGGGGACAGTAAATATTACAGAGGTTGTTACAGAAGGAACTCCCGCAGTGTACCATCCTATCCAAGTTATAGACGGGACAGAGGATATTTCAACGATAGGTGGTTTTAATAAAAATGTGAAATTTTACTGGTATGATATTCCTGTGGGAACAACAGTGAATATTGCATATATAAATACCAATGGATCGCCAACAAACATAGTATATACAACAGGACCCGGTCGTGGCACTTTAGGCAGCGACAATCTTGTTAGCGGGATTAAAGTTAAAATCACTCCCCATGATAATTACAGGGACCAATTTAATATATTTGTAGGCTGGGGAGATAACGCCGGAAGGCTTGATGACTATGGCTATAGCCAAAAATATATTTGGGAACCTGTCTTCTAAAAGTCAGCATCCGATAAATTTAGTAAAAGGCCAAATTGAATTCAATTTGGCCTTTTTTGTTTGTCTACCGGGCTCTTTATCCTGCCTATGCTTGCGGGGAATATCATTTAACTTCGCTTTTGTTTATTAAGTTAGCTACAACAAAATTGTCTTTCTCAATATCCTGAAAAAGGATATACGTATCGCCGGGCTTGCAACCCGCTTCTTTGACCATAAGGTTTTCTATTTCCGCGGCGAGTTTTTGTTTTTGCTCTTTACTGCGACCCTTGAGCCACTGAATGTTTACGACTGGCATGTTGACTCCTTTTAATCTCACGGCCTCCCCTTGTTTAAGGGGAGGCTCCGCGTTAGCGGTGGTGGGGTGTTAGCGGCAAAGCCGCTAACCTTATTTATTCACCAATTCTTTACTGCTCACCACTATATTTTTTTCTTTGTCTATATCGACAGAAATCTTTTCGTCCGGCTTAACTTTGCCGGCAATGATCTCGCGGGAAATAATATTTTCTACATTTTTCTGAATGGCGCGTTTGAGCGGACGCGCGCCGTAATTTGGATCGTAACCGATGTCGATCAGATAGTCCTTGAGCGCTTCGCTGAATTCCGCCGTGATTTTTTGCTGCTGCAACTGTTTATTGAGCCGAGCGAGCAGCAGCTCCACAATTTGCCGGATTTCTTTTTTGGCCAGCTGGCGGAACAAAATAATATCATCAATGCGGTTCAAAAATTCCGGCCGGAAAACATTTTTGAGCGCGGTCTGCAATTTCTCTTTCATTTTTTCGTAAGATATCGCTTCTTTGTCTTTGTCCGCCACAAAACCAAACGATGCTTTGCCCTGCTCTTCGGAGCCGGCGTTGGTGGTCATAATGATCACTGTGTTTTTAAAATTGACCACGCGTCCCTGTGAATCCGTCAACTGTCCGTCATCCATCACCTGCAGAAGAATATTAAAAACTTCGGGATGCGCTTTTTCGATCTCGTCGAGCAAAATGACCGAGTAAGGACTGCGGCGTACCTGCTCGGTAAGCTGGCCGCCCTCCTCATAGCCGACATAGCCGGGAGCCGCGCCGATCAGCCGCGAGACATTAAATTTTTCCATGTACTCGGACATGTCGATGCGGATCATTTTGTCCTGCGAGCCAAATAAAAACTCGGCCAGTGTGCGCGCCAGCTCGGTCTTGCCCACGCCGGTCGGCCCCGCGAACAAAAACACGCCGGACGGCTTGTTGGGATCGGCCACTCCGGCTCTGGCGCGGCGTATGGCTTCGGAGACCGCGGCGATAGCGTCGTTCTGGCCAATGACACGCTTGTGCAGCTCGGTTTCCATTTGCAGAAGTTTTTCGGATTCTTTCTGCTCAAGGCGCGTGGCTGGTATGCCTGTCCAGTCGGCGATAATGCCAGCGATATCCGCTTCGGTCACCGCGACGGTGGTCGAGCCGTGCGACGCTTTCCATTCAGCGGTTTTTTCCGCCAAAATCTTTTCCACATCCGTGCGGCGATTGTTGATCCGCTCAAGTTTGGCCTTGTCCGCGATCTGCGTGATCGACGCCTGCTCTTTTTTGAGAAGCTCCAGTTCTTTTTTAAGTTTTTGAATCTCCGGCGGCAGAGAAATAGATGCCAGGCGCACCTTGGCCGCCGCTTCATCGACAACATCGATCGCCTTGTCCGGCAAAAACCGCTCGGTGATGTAACGCCTGGACATATTGACCGCGGCCAGTATCGCGGTGTCCGTGATCTGCACGCGGTGATGCGCCTCGTAGCGATCGCGCAAACCTTTGAGTATCTCGATAGTGTCCTCGACGTTCGGCTGATCGACATGGATCGGCTGAAAACGCCGTTCCAGCGCGGAATCTTTTTCGATATATTTGCGGTACTCGTCCAGAGTCGTCGCGCCGATGCACTGCATTTCGCCGCGAGAGAGCGCCGGCTTCAAAATATTGGCCGCGTCCATCGCGCCCTCAGCGGAGCCGGCGCCGACCAGATTGTGAATCTCGTCAATGAAAACCACCACGCGGTCATTCGCGCTGCGTATCTCCTCCATGACGGCCTTGATCCGTTCCTCAAATTCACCGCGGTGTTTCGTGCCGGCGATCATGCCCGCCAGATCCAGCTCAATAACCCGTTTTTGCTGCAAAGTCTCCGGCACTTCGCCGCTGACAATTCTCTGCGCGAGGCCTTCCACAATAGCGGTCTTGCCCACGCCCGGATCACCGATCAGCACCGGATTGTTTTTGGTGCGGCGAGAAAGAATGCGGATCATGCGGTCTATTTCTTTTTCGCGGCCGATGACCGGATCGAGACGCGCCTGATAAGCCATTGCGGTCAGGTCGCGGCCAAAAGTCGTCAAGGCCGTGCGTTCCTCCGCTGGCGCGTTTTGAAAATAGGACTCGTCAATATTTTTGGACTTGCGGGTTTTGCGGTCGCCAAAACGGTCGTTGACGGCCTTGACCGCGGACTCTAGCGTAATGTTATTTTTATGCAAAACCTGCGCGGCCAAACCCTCGTTTTCGCGCAACAGCCCGAGCAAAATATGCTCCGGTCCGACATATTTGTAGCCGAGTTGGGCGGCGGTTTGATAAGCCAGCTCCAGCGCTTTTTTGGCGCGCGGCGTGAGCAGGATCGGCCGGTTGGCCGGAATTTTGTTATTGCTCTGGCCGACCAAAATCTCCACGTCGGAAAACACTTTGACCAGATCCAGCCCCATGTCTTTGAGTATTTGCGTGGTGCTGCTCTCGGACTTGATCAAACCCAGCAGTAAATGTTCGGTGTCGATGGCCTTGTGCCCCAGCCGGCGCACTTCCTCGGCGGCCAAATACAACACGCGATTGGCCGTGTTGGAAAAATAATCAAAAATGCGGTCCGGCCGCCGCTGCCCGAAAATCTGATTCAAAAAACTGCGCAGCTCCGGCGGCAGATCCAGATCGTCAAAACTGTTAAAGTCGCTCATTTTTAACAAACCTCTCTATTCTGACCAGCGCTTCTTTGAGCAGGGAAATTTCTGTCGCATAACAACAGCGCACAAAACCCTCGCCACCCGCGCCAAAAACATTGCCGGGCACGACCGCGACTTTTTCCTGCTGTATCAACTTTAGCGCGAAATCTTCAGAAGTCAAACCGGTCGAGCGAATATCGACAAAAACATAAAACGCGCCGGACGGCTCGGCCGCCGGCAGACCGATTTTTTGCAAAGCGCTGAGCATGAAATTGCGCCGCTGCAAATAAGACCGGCGCATTTTTTCCACCTCGTCCCGGCAAGATTGCAGCGCCTCGATCGCGCCGTACTGGGACATGATCGGCGCGCAGATCGCGTAATATTGATGCAGTTTGATGACCTGCTGCATCAGCTCCGCCGGACAGCAAATATAGCCGATGCGCCAGCCGGTCATCGCAAAGGCTTTGGAAAAGCCATTGAGGATAATCGCGCGCTCTTTCAGGCCGTCAAAAGCGCCGATAGAAAAATGCTGTCCACTGTAGATTAGCTCCGCGTAAACTTCGTCGGACACGACCCAGATGTCGTGCTTTTTGACCAGCGCGGCGATTTTTTGCAGTTCGCTTTTGGGAATGACCGCGCCGGTCGGATTGTTGGGCGAGCAAATAAACAAGGCCTTGGTTTGAGGCGTGATAAGTTTGGCGATCTCTTGCGCGCTCGGAATAAAATTTGTCTTGGCGGTATTCAAACTGACCGCCCGCCCGCCCGCCAGCTCGATCAGCGGCTGATACGATACATAGCAAGGCTCAGCCACAATGACCTCGTCGCCAGGATTGAG
>JAISEH010000052.1 GCA_031264205.1 Candidatus Margulisiibacteriota bacterium | reverse complement strand
TGGCCGAAGCGATCTTGCAGGGCGTGCTAGACAGCAAGCTGCTGGCCGCGGCGGAGATCATGATTGCGGACGTGTCGGCAGACCGCCTGAAATATCTGGCGGAAAAATATAAAACGCAGACGACATCGAATAATGTGCAGGCTTTGCGCGCGGCGGAAAACGTCCTGCTGGCGGTGAAGCCGCAGGTCAGCGCCGGCGTGATCGATGAGATACAGGCTGTCGGCCGGACGGAGCAGCTGATCATCACGATAGCCGCCGGCGTGCCGATAAGCAAGATCGACGTCCGGCAAAACCGGAAAGTAGCGCGCGTCATGCCAAACACTCCGGCACTGATCGGTCAGGCAGCCTCGGCGGTCTGTTTCAACGAACGAGTGTCCGCGACGGACAAAGAGTTTACACGAAAATTACTACAAAGTATCGGCGCAGTGGTGGAAGTTGAGGAAAAAGATTTAAACGCGGTCACCGGACTTTCCGGCTCGGGACCGGCCTTTGTTTTCCGGCTGATGGATTATTTTATCAAAGCCGGAGTTGGACTCGGACTGCCGGAAGACCAGGCGCGGACGCTGACCTATCAGACTTTTTTAGGGAGCGCGCTGCTGGCCAGCAAGAGCGGCCGGCCGCTGGAAGATCTCATCGCACAGGTCACTTCACCGGGCGGCACGACGCAGGCCGGGCGGGAGATACTGGAAAACTCTGCGGCCGACCAAATACTCACTGACACGCTAGTCCGCGCCAAAGAGCGGGCTGACGAGTTAGCGAAAGGAAAATAACATGACAGAAATTTTGAGTTTGACGCACAGCGTGGTCCGCAATTTTATAGACACCGTGGCCTATGTTCTGGAATTGCTGATCATTATCCGTTGTATTATGAGCTGGTTTCAACCCAATCCTTATCACCCACTGGTGCGCAAAATTTATGAGCTGACCGATCCGCTCCTGCGGCCTTTTCAGGGGATTTTTCATTTCGGCGGCATGGATTTATCGCCGGTCTTGGCTTTGCTGGCCATCGGTTTTGTGCGGAGTCTGCTGCTGAGATTTGTGTAATTGATTGCGGAGTGATTTACGGCAGCGTCAGATCGATCTGCAATTTATTCTGACGGCGGGCATATAAAGGGAATTCTTTGCCCGCATAGTGGAAAAACAAATTGATGCCGTAATAATTGTAAACTTTGTTTAAGATATCGCGCTCCGCGGGTGTCGGTGGGAATACATAACGCTCCTTGAGCGATTTTTTTAGAATCGGCCAGGCGGGTGTTTCCAAATATTGGTCATAAAATTGAAGATAGCCGTGAGGTATTTTGAGTACATGGTTGTACAGCGTATTATCGACAATAGCTTCGGCCCAGAGATAATCTTTGAGCAACGTAAAAACCTGTGATTGGTTTTTGATAGCGGCTATCGGCGCCACGGAAAATATAGTATTGCGGACACAGCAGTACAAACTATAGCCGCTGAAAAATAAATTTTTATCCATGATGTCGTCTTGAATGAGTTCGATATCCAACAACCCATTGTAGGAATTCAATGTTTTTAAAATATAAAATTCATTAGATTTTTCGATAGGCCGCCGAAGATCCGATGTGAAACCCACTTCATTGTAGGTCTTCTTGTGGCCTGAGCCATTGTGGCTATAGTTCCAGACACCTTTCTGGTCTTCCACCTGTATTATTCGGCCAAGTTTTCCCAGTTGATACAGCGCGGTATTGTAAACAACATCGCCTCGCTCTCCCATAGGCGCCATAAAATGAGTTAAAAATATAACGTTGTTTTCGCGGTTGGCCAATAATTTTTTGTTTAGCATATAACCATAGTCCGATATTCACCGATATTCACAAACGCGATTAAACGGTTTGTGTTGAACGCAGCCGAAATCTCCGTTATTTCTTGCCGATCATGTATTTCAGTAAATCGACCACGCGGTTGGAATAACCCCATTCATTGTCGTACCAGGACACGACTTTGAAAAATCTCTTTTCGCCTTTGAGATTATTCTGCAATGTAGCCAGCGAATCATAAATCGACGAGCGATTGTCGTGAATGAAATCGGTCGAGACCAGTTCCTCGTTGGCTACGCCCAACACGCCTTTTAGATAACTAGCGGCGGCTTTTTTCAGCAAGCTGTCGATTTCCTCAATAGAAGTGTCTTTTTCGGTGCGGAAAGTCAGGTCGACTACCGACACATCAGGAGTCGGCACGCGGAAAGACATGCCGGTCAGTTTGCCTTTGGTAGCCGGCAGCACTTCACCCACCGCTTTGGCCGCGCCAGTAGTCGAGGGGATAATATTCTCCGCCGCCGCGCGTCCGCCGCGCCAGTCTTTTTTGGACGGGCCGTCCACGGTTTTCTGCGTGGCCGTATAAGAATGGATCGTCGTCATCAGACCGGTCTCAATGCCGATGCCTTCTTTTAACAACACATGTACCAGCGGCGCCAGACAGTTGGTCGTGCAGGACGCGTTGGACACGATATTGTGTTTGGCCGCTTCGTACTCTTCATTATTTACGCCCATGACGATCGTTTTGACCTCGCCCTTGCCCGGGGCGGAAATGATGACTTTTTTGGCGCCGGCTTCCAGATGGCCTTTGGCTTTTTCGGAATCCGTGAAAAGTCCGGTGGACTCGATCACGTACTCGATGCCGAGCTCTTTCCAGGGCAGCTGGCCCGGCTCTTTGGCGGCCGCCACGCATTTGATCTGGTGGCCGTTGACGGTCAGGACATCGCCTTCGCCTTTGACCTCGCCTTTAAATTTGCCGTGTACGGAGTCGTACTTGATTTGATACGCAAAATAATTGGCGTCGGTCGAAACATCCGCCACCGCGACCAGCTCGATTTCCTTTCCGAGAAGATTTTGCTCGACCATAGCGTTGAACACCATGCGTCCGATGCGTCCAAAACCATTAATTGCTACTTTTGTGGCCATTTTTTTTACTCCTTTTATGCTTTTATTGCTTTTCCATGTTGGGATAAAGTAGAGGGATATTAGTAAATGGCGGCGAAATTGTCAAATTCTAGCTGACTATGATACTTCGAGCTTCTCGCCAAAAATCCGGATCGTCTTTCAGGCTGTCGTCGCCGAACTGAAGCATGTCCCTGTTTTGTTTGATCGCTTGCAACATAAACTTCCCGTCTTTTTTCAGGCTGACATCAGCGTATTGAAACGCGCGCCAATCTTGTTTGATGGCCTCCAAGACGATAGCCTGATAATCTGTAACAAGTTTTATGTTCACGTATTGCAAGTCTGCCCCGTACTCCTTGACTGCCTCTAGAGCGATAGTCTGGTAATCCGTAACAAATTGTGTATTCACGTGTTGCAAGGCTGCCCCGTAGCGCTTGACTGCCTCCAGAGCGATAGTCTGGTAATCCGTGACAAATTGTGTATTCACGTGTTGCAAGGCTGCCCCATACCGTTTGACCGCCTCCAGAGCGATAGTCTGATAATCTGTGGTAAATTCTGGTTTTACATATTGTAAGGATTCCCCATACAGTCTGACCGCCTCTAGAGCGATGGTTTGATAATCTGTGACAGATTTTATGTCTACATGTCGTAAGGCCGCTATATGCCGCTTGATTGCTTCCAGGGCGATAGCCTGATAGTCTGTAACAAACCTTGTGTTTACATATTGTAATGCTTCCCCATAGCATTTGACTGCTTCTAGAGCGATAGTCTGATAGTCTGTAACGAGTTCCGGGTTTACGCGGTATAAGGCTTCTCCGTATCGCCTGACCGCTTCCAGAGCTATAATCTGATAGTCTGCATTTGTAATAAGTTTTGTATTTACATACTGTAACGCTACAGAACCATTCCACTGGGCTACAGCCAGCACAAATTCTTTATTTGCCCACAAAGCGGGATCAACATCTTCGTAATCAACAACCCTTGCTTTAAGCTTGGCGAGAGTATCCGCAATAATTTTTGTTTGCATATCTTAAAATTCCTTAATTCTCTATTCTGGAAATATATCGCACCTATTTTGTAATTGTTGCAAAATTTTTGGAATGTCTCACTATATTAAAATGTCGGTCTATTATTTATTGGCACTCTGTGCTTGACAGTGCCAATTGCTCCTGTTAAAATTTCCCCCGAAATTCTAAAAAAACAAGGAGGAGAAAAATGGCAGTCAAGTTAAAACCATTGCATGACAAAATTGTCATAGAAAAACCCGAGGAGGAGAAAGCCACAAAGTCCGGTATTATTCTGCCGGATAACGCCAAGGAAAAACCGCAGACCGGCAAGGTCATCGCGGTCGGTGGTGGCAAGGTGCTGGACAACGGCACAAAACTCCCGCTGGAGATCAAGGTCGGCGACACTGTGTATTATTCCAAATACAGCGGCACTGAGATCAAGATCGAGGAAAAAGAATACATCATTATCGCCGAGAACGATGTTCTGGCGATAGTTGCTTAAACGTTACTACAAATATTTTTAAAAATTTGAAAATAAAGGAGAGAGGAAAATGGCAAAACAGTTAATATATGGAGATGAAGTGTGGCGCAAACTTGAGTCTGGCGTGGACAAAGTGGCCGACGCGGTCAAGATTACGATCGGCCCGCGCGGGCACAATGTGGCCTTGGAGAAAAAATTCGGCTCGCCGACTATCACCAATGACGGCGTGACTATCGCCAAAGA
>JAISEH010000026.1 GCA_031264205.1 Candidatus Margulisiibacteriota bacterium | reverse complement strand
TGAGCCGACCGCCGAACACATCGCCAAACTTGGCGAAAAAGTCAAAGCATTTGGCGCGGATATTGGCTTTGCGCAAGACCCCGATGCCGATCGTCTGGCTATCGTGGACGAGACCGGCCGCGCGATCGGCGAGGATTACACACTGTGTCTGGCCGCGGATTATCTTTTGAGTCGGCTGCGTTCCGGTCAGATCCGCGGCGAAAATAAGATCTGCACCAATCTTTCCACCACGCGCCTCATTGATGCCGTGGCCGCCAAATACGGCGCGGAAGTCGTGCGTACGAAGATCGGCGAGGTCAATGTTTCGCTGGCGATGAAAAAGACCGGCGCGGTCGTGGGCGGTGAGGGCAACGGCGGCGTTATGGCGCCAGCTGTTGGTTTTGGCCGCGACTCTCTGGCGGGTATAACCTTGATCCTGCAATATTTGGCCGAGTCCCAGCAAAAGGTTTCGGAATTAGTCAACGCTTTGCCCAAATATGTCATGCACAAGACCAAAATAGACTGCGCTTCCGCGCGAGAGACGGCCGAGCTGCTGGAAAAAATCAAAGCCAAGTACGCGGCGGAAAAATTAGACTTGCAGGACGGAGTCAAGGTGCTTTTCGCCGACGGCAACTGGCTGCACGTCCGCGCGTCCAACACCGAGCCGGTGATCCGCATTATCGCTGAGGCCGAGACGCTGGAAAAAGCTAAAGAGCTGGCGCAGTTGCCAAATTGAGCTTTATACAATTTTATAAGTTGACTTTGAAAATTGTATAACATATAATTAGGACTATGAAAGACTATATTGTCAGGATTATGGAGAAAACCCTGCGCAAAGCGGTTAAACATTCTCCGATTATTGCCGTGACCGGACCCAGACAGACCGGTAAATCTACCATGTTGCGCCATTTGTTCCCGCAGTATAATTATATTTCTTTTGACGCGATGGACTTGAGGCTGGCCGCCAAAAATGATCCACAGTTGTTTGTGGAAAATATCCGAAAGCCGGTGATCATGGACGAAATACAATATGTTCCGGAAATACTGCCTTATTTGAAGCTCTATGTTGATAAATATACCACGGCGCTTAAAAATTCTGAAATAGCCGGAGCGTTTATTCTGACCGGCTCGCAGGTTTTTACTTTGATGGCCGGGTTGACAGAATCATTGGCCGGCAGAATTACGCTTTTTGAACTATTGCCATTTTCTTTTAAAGAACTGGGACAAAAACCGCGCCGACCGCTGAATTGTTACCGACAGATTTTAAAAGGATTTTATCCCGTGCCGAACACCTCCAAACGTTCCCCGCAGGATTATTACGGCGACTATTTGGCCACTTATATAGAGAGAGATGTCCGGCAAATACTGAGCATTAAAGACGTCAGCGCTTTTCAGTCGTTTGTACAGGTCCTGGCCGGCCGTGCCGGGAATTTGCTGAATATACAAGAAGTGGCCAGAGATTGCGCGATCTCTCACGCCACGGCGAAAAACTGGCTTTCTATACTGGAGACAAGCCGGATCATTTATATTTTGAGGCCATACTACAGAAATATTACGAAAAGGGCGGTCAAGACGCCGAAACTTTATTTTACGGACACCGGGTTGCTGGCTTATTTATTGAAATACAAAGATACCGAAACTTTGGCGGCCGGAGCTGTTTCCGGCGCCATTTTTGAAAATATGGTCATAATGGAATTTTTGAAATTTAACAATAACAGCAAAGCCGGCTGGGATTTTTATTTTTACAGGGATAATAATGGAGTGGAAATCGATTTGATAATCGACAAAGGCCGTGCGTTTGAGCTTTATGAAATAAAATCAGCCAAAACTTTGAAATCGGAAATGGCCAAAGGTTTGTCCGCGATTAATTTAACCCCGGCCAAGAAATTTGTTTTATCTTTTAATGAACATACTCTGCCGCTGGCTAAAAATGTGCTTGCCGCGCCGTGGTGGGAGTTTTTCTAACTGTTCCGCGCGGGATATGTTAAAATAATCCGAATTTAAGTGCTCAGTATTTTTAGGGAGAAACAATGTCGGACGTGGTTTTAAAAGTTGAGAATCTCTACAAAGAATACCGCCTCGGCGTTATTTCACACGGCACGTTGTTCCGCGATTTGCAGTCGTGGTGGGCGCGGGCGCGCGGCAAGGAAGATCCGAATAGTTTGGTAACTTCTCGGCAGCACAATGCTCAGCAAGAGGACGACGCGGAATTAAGACAGCATTTTCTAGCTTTGGATAATGTGTCTTTTGCAGTCAAGCAGGGCGATATTTTAGGCGTGATCGGTAAGAACGGCGCCGGCAAATCCACGTTGCTCAAAGTACTGTCGCGCATCACCGCGCCGACCGCCGGCTCGGTCAAGATCAAAGGCCGCATCGCTTCTTTGCTCGAGGTCGGCACCGGCTTTCACCCCGAGCTGACCGGCCGTGAAAATGTTTTTATGAACGGCGCTATTTTGGGAATGCGCCGCTGGGAGATCGCCAAAAAAATGGACGAGATCATCGCTTTTGCCGGATTGGAAAAATTTATCGACACGCCGGTCAAGCGCTACTCCAGCGGTATGTATGTGCGCCTGGCTTTTGCCGTGGCGGCGCATCTCGACGCGGAGATACTGCTGATGGACGAAGTGCTGGCCGTGGGCGACGCGGAGTTTCAGAAAAAAGCGCTGAGCAAAATGGGCGACGTGGCCAAGAGCGGGAGGACGGTATTGTTTGTGAGTCATAATATGGGGGCGGTGAAAGCGCTTTGCCATAGAGCGATAATTTTGGAAAGAGGCAGCCTAAAGAGAGTTTATGAAAAAATTAATACCGCCGTTGCTGATTATCTGGGGAATAATAACAATAGTCGGACTACTTGGCAGAATGATGGCGAATTATCCGATATGAATTTTACGCCGCACAGAATGTATTTAATAGATAAATCCCATTGTCCTGTCGAAGAAATAAATAATGCAGAAAATGCATATCTTTGTTTGGAGTGTGATATCAAAATCATCGATCCTTTATTGAATGTTGGAATTTCTTTGAGTCAACTTGACGGTACAGTTATTTT
>JAISEH010000169.1 GCA_031264205.1 Candidatus Margulisiibacteriota bacterium | reverse complement strand
TTTGATGCCGTTGCCCAGTCCGTCGGACAAAACCGCCAGCAAACGGCCGGCTTCGGGAATTCTTTGGGAAATAAAGCAATCGCCGCAGACATTTTGTTTGTGTTTTTTGAGCTGCGCGCAGGCAATGTCGATAAACAAATCAATTCTCCTGTCTGGCTGAATAATCTTCCGCTATCGAATTCAGCAAAGCTTCGGTCTCCACCATGTGTTCGCCGAGCAGACTGGCGATTTCCTGCACGGTGGCGATATTTTTGGCGATCACTTCGCGCGCTTTTCCGGCCACTTTTTCCCGTCCTTCCTGCGTCCGGGTGACATCCGTGATCAGCGCGCCCACAATTTCATTTTGCTCCACCGCAAAAACATTCAGATCATAAAGCCGGTTTTTGTAGACGTAATGCTCTTTGCGCAGGTCCTGACCGGTGCGCAGCGCGGTCTTGAACAAAGGAAAAAAATCAGTCATTTCATTTTCTTTGAACATTTTGTTAAAAGCCTCATTCACTTCCAGTACTTTGAGATTTTTGTCCAGCATGACCAGCGCGGACGGCATGGATTTGAGCAGAGCGGCGGCTTTGCGAGTGGCGGTCTTGCGCATATAGGAAGCGCACATCGAAACTTCCGCCGCGCCGTCCAGCAAAGCCTGCGCCAGATCACGACAGCTATTGTAGCCACAGCCAGAACAATTCAATTCGTCCTCCGGCGTGTATTTGCCGAGTTTTTTGAGCGCGGCCTGTATTTCTTCCAGAGAATATTTCTTCCGCGCAATATTAGCCGGCGCGTACTGCCGCGGCTCGATCACGCGCGGCCGGGCAGGAATATTTTTCCGCTGCAGGGTGTTCTGCAAAATATACGCGATCATCAGCAGACGAGAGCGTTTACCCGCGGCACAAGGGCCGGCGATGCAGCCGCCCACGCAGGCCAGAGCTTCGATAAATACCGGCGCGCTCAGTTTTTGCACTTCGAGATTTTTCAGCGCGTCACCGAATAATTCCAGCGAGCCAATATTGATGAGCTGAACGTTCTCTTTGACTCCACAGCGGCGCAGTGTTTCATTCATGCCGCCATCGAGCGGATACAGTGAGCCTTCATAAGCGTTTTCCGGCACAAATTTTTGGCCATCGTCCGGTAAAGTTTCGGGATCGATATACGCTTCTTTGATCCAGTATTTGAGATCGTCAAAAGTCAAAGCGGCGGCCAGCAAATCGCTCTGGCGGTCGGCTTCGTTTTTCTTGGCGATGCACGGTCCGATGAAAACCACGGCGTTGTCCGCGCCGTAAAGATCTTTCAGCAATTTGGCATGGGTCAGCAGCGGTGAAGCCAGCGGCAGTATGCAGGAGGTGAATTCCGGCTTGTACAACCGCACATAATCCACGATAACCGGACAAGCGCTGGAAATATACAGACCGCTGTTTTGTTCGTTTAGGATTTGCGCGATGCGTATCGAAACTTCCTGCGCGCCCAGAGCGGTTTCACTGACCGCCGCAAAACCCAGCGCCTGCAAAATAGCGATCATTTTGGCCGGAGAGTATTCAAAGACACCGCGCCAGCTCGGCGCGAGCGACACGATAATTTTTTTCTTTTGCAGCAATAAATTACGGACTTTTTCTAGATCGGAGCGTATACGTTTGGCGCCGGCCGGACAGCTGGCCACGCAAGTGCCGCAGGCGACACAACGCTCCGGCAACACTTCCGCGTGGCCGTTCTGTATTTTGATTGCCTTGACCGCGCAAACCCTCACGCATTTGTAGCAATCCTGACATTCATTGCGCAGCGTGTAGACAGGATTGGCGCTGTTCATATTGTCCTTCGTTCACGCCGCTTCTAAAATTTCCCGTAATAAGCGTCGAGGTAGATCTGCCGGAGATCAGACATCAACGGATAGACCGGATTGGCGCCCGTGCACTGATCGTCAAAAGCGTTGCGCACGAGAAAATCCAGCTTGCCCAAGAAATCCGCTTCTTGCACAGCCGGATTGTATTTGGCAAAATATTCTTTGAGCGAGCCGGGGATCTCTATGTCCGCTTTTAGTTTGGCGATCGCCTTGAGCAGCAGCTCCACCTGTTCGTCCTCAGTCTTGCCGCCGAGATACAGATTGTGGGCGATCTGCGCGTAACGTTTTTTGGCTTCCGGCACTTTGTACTGCGGAAAAGCCGCCTGTTTTTTCGGGCAGTCCGTCGCGTTGAAGCGGATCACCTGACAAAAAAGCAGCGCGTTGGCGATGCCGTGCGGGATATTAAAAGCCGCGCCGAGCTTGTGTGCCAGAGAATGACAAATACCCAAGACTGCGTTAGCAAAAGACATGCCGGCGATCGTCGCGGCGTAATGCATTTTTTCCCGGGCGTGCGGATCATTTTTGCCTTCTTTATAAGAACGGGGCAGGTAGCGGAAAATTTGTTTGATCGCTTCCAGAGCCTGCGCGTTGGTGAAATTGGTCGCCATGATCGAAACATAAGCCTCGACCGCGTGCACCAGAGCGTCAATGCCGCCGGCCGCCGTCAGGCTTTGGGGCATACTGTCCACAAAATCCGGATCGATGATCGCCATAGACGGCGTCAGCGCGTAATCGGCGATCGCGTATTTCACATGCTCCTTGTCATCGGTGATGATCGAAAACGGCGTCACTTCCGAGCCGGTGCCGGAGGTCGTCGGGATACAGACCAGATTGGCTTTTTTGCCGAGATCAGGAATAGCGCAAATGCGTTTGCGTATATCCATGAAGCGCATCGAAATATCTTCAAATTTGGTGTCGGGCTGCTCGTACATGAGCCAGATAATTTTGGCTACGTCCATCGGCGAGCCGCCGCCCAGCGCGATAATGAGATCCGGCTCGTAAGGCCGGACTATATTCATGGCGGCGTTGACCGTACTGAGCGTCGGGTCGGGCTGCACCTCAAAGAAAATCTCGTAAGCCGTGCCGATCTCTTCCAGCACATTGGTGATGCTGCGGGTCGCGCCGCTGGTAAATAAAAAGCGGTCGGTGATAATGAACGCGCGTTTTTTGCCTTCGTATTCGCGCAACGCCAGATCGGTCGAACCGCGCTTGAAATAAATTTTCGGGGGAACTTTGTACCACAGCATATTTTCTTTCCTTTCCGCGACAGTTTTGAGATTGAGCAAATGCTGCACTCCGACATTGCCGCTGACAGAGTTGCCGCCCCAGGAGCCACAGCCGAGGGTCAGCGAAGGCTCGAGCCGGAAATTGTACAGATCGCCGATGCCGCCGTGCGAGGCGGGCGAGTTGATGAGCAGACGACAGGTCGGCAGTTTGTTGGCAAAATAATCAATGCGTTCCTGCGTGCGCTCGTCGGTGTACAGCACTGAAGTATGCCCCAGACCGCCCAGTTGAATTAAGGCCACGGCGATGTCCACCGCTTCCGGATAGTCTTTCGCTTTGTAAAGAGTCAGGATCGGCGACAATTTTTCATAAGCATAAGGATTGTCTTCGGCGTAAGAAGTTTCCTCGCTGACCAAAACTTTGACATTGGCCGGTACTTTCAGTCCGGCCAGAGCCGCGATTTTGCTGGCCGGCTGGCCGACAATAGCCGCGTTGACCGCGCCTTTGTCATTGAGAATTATTTTGCCGAGCTTGTCCGCTTCCGCGCGGTTGAGTAAATACGCGCCGCGCCGCACCAATTCTTTTTTCACTTCTTTGTAAATATCCGCCACCGCGACAATAGACTGTTCGGAGGCGCAGATCATGCCGTTGTCAAAAGTTTTGGACAACAATATAGAAGAAACCGCCATGTCAATATCCGCCGTCTCGTCAATAATCGCTGGTGTGTTACCCGGACCGACGCCCAGAGCCGGTTTACCGCTGGAGTAGGCCGCTTTGACCATGCCGGGGCCGCCGGTGGCAAGTATGGCGTGAATGTCCGGATGCACCATCAGCGCGTTGCTCAATTCTATAGTTGGCTCATCGATCCAAGCGATGATGCCATCGGGCGCGCCGGCCTGAATCGCCGCGTCCAGCACCAGACGCGCGGCCGCGACCGTGCATTTTTTAGCGCGCGGATGCGGCGAAAAAATAATCGCGTTGCGGGTCTTGAGCGCGAGCAGAGCTTTGAAAATCGCCGTCGAAGTCGGGTTAGTGGTCGGGACTACACCGGCGATCAAGCCCAGCGGAGCCGCCACAGTTTTGATGCCGTTGGCTTTGTCCCAGGACACCACGCCGCAGGTTTTGGCGTTTTTGTGTTTGTTGTAAATGTACTCGGCGGCAAAATGATTTTTAATGATCTTGTCTTCCAAAACACCCATGCCGGTTTCGGCGACCGCCATTTCCGCCAGATCGATGCGTGCTTTGTCCGCCGCGGTGGCCGCCGCTTTGAAGATCGCGTCGACTTTTTCCTGCGAATACGTCGCGTAAATATTCTGCGCCTCTTTCACTTTGGCGATCAATTTATTCAAATCGTCCAGCGTCAGAATATTGCCGGAAACGACCGGCTTGACCGCCTCTTTTTTTGTTGTTTTTACAGATACTTTAGCCATAAAAACCCCTTTCATTTGTGATTTATTTCACGAATATAACAGGGGTTTGCGGAATTGTCAAGGGGGTGTAGGGATTTTATATTTGATTTTAAACGAGGGACGGATTGAGGAAATAGTATTAGATTTAAAGTTCTGAGTCTTATGTTATAATTAAGATTCTTGGAACAATAAATGTTAGATATCACAGAACGAAATTTGAAAATCATTCGGACATTTTTAAATTTATATGTCCCTAATTGCGAAGTGCGTGCTTTTGGCTCGCGGGTGAACGGCACGGCCAAAAAATCCTCGGATTTGGATTTGGCAATTGTCGCGCAAAATAAGCTGGATTTTAATACTTTGGGTAATTTACGAGAGCTTTTTATGGCTTCGGAATTGCCTTTTTCCGTGGATATATTGGACTGGCATAGCTTGCCGGAATCTTTTCAAAAAAATATCGAAAAAAACTTTTTTATTTTACAGCCGTCAGCTGCAGACAAATAATCAA
>JAISEH010000140.1 GCA_031264205.1 Candidatus Margulisiibacteriota bacterium | reverse complement strand
GCCCACATGTAAAACCCAATCAGAATCCATGAAAAGTTTATACTCCTCCTGTCCATTCATATTACGATAATGCGCCTCTACTCCGGGTGTTAATCGATACGTTAGTTTTTCTAAAGTTTCTGTCGAAAGTCCTAATTCTTGTAACTGCGATTCTGTTAGCGGCAAACTTCTATCTTTAATCATTCCTAGTATTATAGAAGATAATTTTGCGGCAATTTTTGTGTTTTGTTCATCTTTGGGATTGTTCTGCAGGCCAGCCACTAATTTTTCTAGATCAGTTAATAGTTTTCTCAAATGTTCTTGAGGCATAAATCTTAAGATGTCCCGACCAAGCATGTAACCATAATCATAGGTTTTGCCGTGTTTTTTAACTAGGTCATAAAGATTATTAAGTGTCAGTTGTTTCAATAAAGCTGAGCGTCGTTCGACAGGCATTTTTTCACGAAGCGCTTTTACGGCTGTTTCCTGACCCTTGCCTGCTTCAGCATTGACCAAGGCCAGTAATTCAGCTGGATTATCAATGGGTTTGTTTGAATTACTGTATTGTTTTTCAATTCTAGGTCCGGTTAATCCAAATCCATAATCGTTTGACATTTTTATTCCCTCGAGTATTGTGATGCTATAACATGCCCAGTTTTTATGTTTTTATACTCTGATTTGCTATATAATATTTTTTTAACAATGAGGTATTAAAAATGATAGCCTATTTGCAAGGACAGATAATTGCGCGCGATGAACAAAGCGTTGTTTTGTTGGCGCAGGACGTCGGGTATCAGATCTATTTGAGTGAACGCGATTTGCAGGCTTTGCCGCCGGAGCAAAGCGAACAGAATTTTTTTATTTATCAGCATGTCCGCGAAGACACCAATGTCTTGTACGGTTTTCCGGATTGGCCGGCGCGCAAATTATTTTTGGCGTTGCTGGGCGTTTCCGGCATCGGGCCAAAAATGGCTATGACTATTTTGTCGGCGCATACGGCGGCGGAAATCGTGAATATTATTTACCGCGGCGACACGGCCGGTTTGAATATCGGCAAAAAAACTGCCGAAAAAGTAGTCGTGGAATTAAAAGACAAGATCGGTAAACTTTTCCCCGCGTTGATCGCGGACAAAAACGCCAAAGCGGCGTCCTGGGCGACCGTGCCGCTGGAGCAAGGTTTCTTGCTAGAAGTACGCGCTGCGCTCAACGCGCTGGGCTACACGGCACGGGAAACCGAAGAAATTATCCGCAAGAATCAAGCCGCACTGGCCGATCTAAAATCGGTGGAAGCCGCCGTGACGCATCTTCTGAAAAATTTGTAATTCTTAGGAACGGGCCGCCATAAATGGGGGGAGAATGGCGACCCGTTTTTGGTTTGCCGGAAATAGTTTTAAAGGGGGGAAGGGAAAAACTATCTCCGGTTACATAAAGATATCGTAACTAGTTTTGATTTGTTGCAAAAATTTTTCCGCTGCGGGAAATAAGCCTACAAATGCGCCTTGACTTTGGTGAGCAAAGCCTCGCGCGGTTGCACACCGATAAAACGCTCGACTTCCTGTCCGCCTTTGAAAAGGATCAAGCAGGGGATACTGGTAATATTATATTGGGCGGCCAACGCTTCATTTTCGTCGGTGTTGACTTTGGCGATCTTTATTTTGTCGCCCAATTCCACAGCCGCTTCTTCCAGTATCGGCGCCATCATCCGGCAGGGTCCGCACCACGGCGCCCAGAAATCCACCAGAGCCGGCGCGACGTTTTCTAAAACCTCTTTTTGAAATTCCGTGCTGTTTAGTTCTTTTACCATAAAACGCTCCTTTATTTATATTCGCGGCAAATATTTTGCCCAGAGCGAACGTAACCTTCAGTGCTATGCCGTGTTCGCGAGGGTAAAGATATTTGCCGCGCTAAATCAGTTGTTTTAAATATTTTACCCTAAAAGTTTCTTATTTACATCTGCTTCGTCAATTCGCTGTGCCAAATGTTCGTAAGTGTTAATTTTGTGGTCAAGCAACAAATCTCCGGCGTTCTGAAAATCTAACTCGCCGCAATTTAAAAATTTTTCCATACCGGCGGCGATGACCGGCAGGACAGGTTTGATATAGGCGGTCAATATTTTGAGACAGTTCAGACCGCTGGCGCAGATTTGCGCGGCTTGGGCCGGGTCAGTTTTTACCACATTCCACGGCGCGCTGTCGTTAATATATTTGTTGGCGGCGTCAGCCAGACGCATGATCTCACGCATGGCTTTGTGCAACTCCAGCTCCTCGTAAGCCTGGCAAATCTCATTTTGCGCGGCGCGGATTTCGTCCAGGATTTTTTGCCCGGCCGCGTCTGGTCTGGTCAAAATCCCGTCCAATTTTTTATTGACGATGCTACCCAGACGGCTGCCGATATTGACCAGTTTATTTACAATGTCCGAATTGACCTTGAAAACAAAATCGCTGATATTTAGGTCGATATCATTGAGCGATGAGCCGAGCTTGGCCGCGTAATAATAGCGCAGGTACTCGGGATCCAAACCAGCGTCCAGATATTTACGCGCCAAAATAAAAGTGCCGCGGCTCTTGGACATTTTCTCGCCGTTGATCGTCAGGAAGCCGTGAACATGCACCCGCTTGGGCGTTTGCAGACCGGCGGCCATAAGCATGGCTGGCCAGAACAGCGTGTGAAAATACAAAATGTCTTTGCCGATAAAATGATGGATTTCATAGCCAGGTTTGAGCCAGATATCCTCAAAATTCCGGCCGACGCCAGCGCAGAAATTTTTAGTCGAAGCGATATAGCCGACCGGCGCGTCTAGCCAGACATAGAAAAACTTATTGTCCGTGTCCGGAATTTTAAACCCGAAATACGGCGCGTCGCGAGAAATATCCCAGGCGCGCAGTCCCTGCTGAAACCATTCCAGAAGTTTATGATAAATCTCGGTTTGAATATGTCCGGCCTGGACCCAGGCTAGTAATTCTTTTTCCAGCGCGTGGAGTTTGAAAAAATAATGCAGGCTTTTTTTCTGCGCGGGCTTTTCCCCGCATTCCGCGCAATGCGCGTTTTGCAACTCCGTGGGCGCGTAAGTGGCCGAGCAAACTTCGCAGCTGTCGCCGTATTGCTCCGACGCGCCGCATTTGGGGCAAGTCCCTTTAATGAAACGATCGGGCAGGAACATTTGGCATTTCTCACAATAAGCCTGCGAAATTTCTTTTTCCTCGATCAAGCCTTTTTCCCGCGCTCGGAAATAAAACATTTTAGACAGCTCTTTATTTTCCGGCGAGTTGGTCGAATAATAATTGTCAAAAGCGATATGAAAAGCTTGAAAATCGGCGAGATGCTCGGCCTGCATTTTGGCGATCAATTTTTCCGGCGTAATTCCGGCGCGTTTGGCGGAAAGCATGATCGGTGTGCCGTGCGTGTCGTCGGCGCAGACATACAGACATTCGTGGCCGGAGAGTTTTTGAAAACGCGTCCAAATATCGGTCTGAATATATTCGACCAAATGGCCGAGATGTATGCTGCCGTTGGCATAGGGCAGGGCGCTGGTGACTAAAATTTTACGTGGCATAATTGGAAAAAAGTATACACTAAGGCTCGGTTTGGGCATAGCTGTCGCGGCCGGATGCCGCGGGCAAATTTGCGGACAGAGCGACATATTCTTTTAGTTCTTTTTGCTTGGCCACGGCCTTGGCGGTCAGCGCGTTCACCGCCGCCCGCAGATTTTTCCGGTCTGTTTCGGTCAATAGTTCATTTGTTTTAGGCAAACACTCCAGTAAAACATTCCGAATGTAGGCGGTGTATTCCTGCTCGCTTTTGCCCAACATGATTAATGGGTCGTGATGGGTGAGCAGGCGGCGGGTAAGTTTTCCGTAAATCTTGCCGAGAGTTTGTTCATGCTTATGAAACTGCCGCCGGTCAAAAATATGCTCTTGATTTGGCTCAAATAATTGTTTGAAGGCGCTGACAAATCTATGCGCTTCCTTAGTGGTGTTAATGACGATGATGCCGCCAGCGTAACGTTTGTCGCCGTTATGTAGCGTGTCCCGATCCAGAATGCTCAAGACCAGTTCTGAAGAAGATGTAGTTTCGCCCTGAGGTTTTTTTGCTTCGCTCTGAAATTTTTCCACAGTTTCATCGCTGATGTAGTAGCCAAATTTTAATGCAGAGCAAAGTTCCTGCGCGTCGTTATTGCGTATCGTTTTGCTGGTTAATTTTACTTCCTGCGGGATAAAATCCGGTTCCCAGGCGGAAATAAAAACCAGCTCTTGGCGGACATCTTTCGGCAGATGGCGATAGATTTGCAAGATGTCTTCCAGTGTAAAATATTCGGAAATAATGGCCAGCGGCTTGTCGGTTTGCTGCGGCAGCTCTAATTTTCGGGCAGAAATATCCTGATTAAAAACGCGGTCGGCCAAATACGTAAGATCTTCAATAACGCGCAGCGTGGAATCATTGTTGTTTAACGCTTCGTTTTGGCAGGCTTCCAAAACGAGAGCGGCGCGAATCGCCAGCGGTATTTCCCGCAGCGGTTCAAGCTGCTTTAGATAATTTCTAAAATTTTTGATCAAAGCTTTCTGGATCAGCGTGTGCGCAGTCAGGAGAAGCTTCAGCTTCCGGTGTATTTCCGGCGGAAAATTCTTGAGATTGGGCATGCGCACCGGCTGCAGATCATAAATATCCTGCCAGAGCCGTTTGCCGTCCAGCGGCGGCTTATTTTGCAGAAGAGACTGGAACAGTTCTGCGTACTGCGCGGGGTACTCGTCTATAGCGACATCTTCTCCGTCGCGCTGCAGATCAACGGAGATACGGAGGATTTTCTGGCCGTCGGCTTGCCGCGCAATATAAGGTTTAAATTTCAGTTCAAAAACATCTTCCGATTTGGCCGGCTTGATCGTAAGCAGTTTGCGAAAATTGAATTTGGGTATATAAAACGGCGTGTACAGACATTGGTCGCTGGGCGGCGTGTTGATGCTGAGGCTAGAAGTTATCCGCGTGCTGTTGTTATTATTGGGCACGACACAAGAGAGCATGTTTTTGATATAGTCCGACTGGATCAGCTCCAGATAATCGCTAAGCACAATAGAAGTGTCAAAATTTTTGTCCGGCGCGGCCGGCATCTTGGTAAGGCCTTCCGTCGGACGATAGTAATCTAAAATGTCTGCCAGCGCAGGTTTTGTTGCGGCGATAATTTTGGGCTGCATGGTATGATTTTATCGTAAGTTTGCGGATTTGCGCCCATTTTTGGCAGATAGGAGCTAAGACGCTGGTTGGACTATAGTTTTTCCCTAAAAATAAGTGAAATTTTTACATCTTGCTGACGATTTATTTTTATGCGTTGGCTATGTATGGTTATGTTGTGCGGTTTGTTATTTGCCGCGGAATATGCGCCTGATAAAATATTATTGAAACTAAAACCGCAAAATTCCGGCGGCCTGTCCGTGCAGTCGGCGTCTGACTCGGCATTGTCCGGTATTTTGGCGAATTACGGCCAGACCGAGCTGCGGCAGGCTTATCAAGGGCCGCGCGCGGCCGGGCAGGGTTTTGCGGTGCAGTCCAGCGCGGATAATCCGTTGCCCAATTGGTATGTGGCGGAGTATGCGCGCGCGGTCGATGTCGAGGATTTGGTGGCCAGATTGCAAAACGATCCGGCTGTGGAGTACGCCGAGCCGGTCTATATTTGCCGGCCGGAGGAAATACAGCCAAACGATCCCTTTTATGCGCAGCAGGATTATTTGCGGCAGATCAATGCGCCGTCCGGCTGGGAAATATTTACGGGCAGCGCCGCGGTCAAAATCGCGGTGATCGACAGCGGTGTGCAGTTGGACCACCCCGATTTGCGGGAAAAAATTTTGCCCGGCTGGGATTGTTTAGACGAAGACAATGATCCAAGCCCTGATCCTGCTTACAGCGCATATCAGCACGGCACTATTGTGGCCGGCTTGGCCGCCGCGGCCGGGAATAACGGTCAAGGTGTTGCCGGCGTAGACTGGCGCGCCAAAATTATTCCGCTCAAAGTTTTTGGCCAAAATCCCCGCAGTGGTCAGTACGATGTGCTGGCCAATGCGATAATCCTGGCGGCCGATCTTGGCGCGGATGTGATCAATCTGAGTTTGAGCGGTCCGAGTTTTAGCCAGTACGAAAAAGAGGCCGTGGCTTACGCGGCGTCGCGCGGCGTGATCCTGGTCGCGGCTATGGGTAATAGCAATGGCGATACGCCGCTGGACGCGGTGCGTTATCCGGCGGCTTTTGCCGAAGTGATCGCCGTGGGCAGTGTGGACAGCCGCAATCAGCTTTCCGGTTTTTCGGTGCGCGGCCGCGGTGCGCAGACTGTGGAGCTGCTGGCGCCCGGCGAAAATATTTACTCGACTTACGCCGGCGGTTCTTATGCCAGTGGCGGCAGTGGCACCAGTTATGCCGCGCCTCTGGTCAGCGGCTTAGCCGCTTTGCTCAAGGGACAGAATCCGCAGCTCAGAGCCGGACAGATCCGCCAGCTGTTGCGCGATACGTCCGAGGATCTTGGCGCAGCTGGTTATGATCCGCTTTATGGCTTTGGTCTGATCAATGTGGCGCGTGCCTTGCGCGGCGTGCCGCAGGGCGAAGCTAGCCTGCCGCCGGTAGACGAGCAGGATCAGCCTTCCGGTCTGGATCAAACTTCTCCGGTCAGCCCCTGGCAGCCGGCCAAAAGCGGCAGCGGCACCGGCGAAAAAGTTTACTCTTATCCCAATCCACTGCGTCCTCTGCGGGACGAAACAGCGCATATCGCGTATACAGTGGAAAAATCCGGCTGGACTACGCTCTATGTTTACAATCCGCGCGGTGGACGGGTCTGGCAGTCTAGCGGCTATGCCGCGGCGCAAACCGAAAATATTGTCAAATGGGACGGCCGCGACGCCTATGGCCGCGTTCTTGGCAATGGCTCTTATATCGTCATGGTGCTGGACGATCGGCGCAAAGTTTTAGCGAAAGGCAGGTTGTTGCTGCTTGATTAAACATTGTTTATTTATTAGCATTTTGACTTTGGGTTTGCTGGCGGCAGAAACCAAGCAGGCCTACAGTTTTGATCTGCTGGCACGCGGCGCGGACGCTGTGGCGCGTGGCGGCGCTTATCTGGCCAGTGCGGAAAGCGCTCAGCCGGTTTTTCAAAATTATGCCTGGCTTGGCAAACAATTCACGCCGCGCGCTTCCCTGACGGCTTTTCGTTTGCTGGACGAAGTCGGTTATTTTGCCGCGGCCTATACTTTGGGGAATTTTTCTTTCGGCGTTTTGAACGCGCAGGACAGCAGCGGTTATGTGCGCGACGCGCAAAATAATCTGGGCGCGCGGATCTCTTATCAAGACACGACTTTTTACGGCGCCTGCGGCTGGGGCCGGGAAAATATTGGCCTGGGCACGCGTTTGAAATATCACAGTAAAAATTATTCGGCGGTGGATATTTCGGCCAGCGGCCTGGCGCTGGACTTTTCCGGATTTTACCGGCCGGGCGCGCGCTGGCAATTTGGCGCGGCGGTCAATAACGCCGTTTCTTCCGGCTTGCAATGGTCGACAGACCTGACCGAAGAACTGCCGCGGACTTACGAACTGGGCGGCCGTTACAGCGCTTTGGAAAATCTGGATTTTTACGCGGAGACGACGCTGCAAAAAGAAACCGCGCAGCTCTGGCGCGGCGGCGTGGAATTAAAGACCGGCGAGTTTGTGGTCTTGCGCGCCGGTTTTAATCAGACCAAAGACTTGCTGCTCGCCACAACTTTCACCGCCGGCATTGGTTTGCGACTGGACAATGTTTCTCTAGAATACGCTTACAATCCGGCTGATGATCTCTCCGGCAGCGTGACGCATTTCTTTACATTATCTTATATACTGTTAGAATAACCCTAAAAGAGGGGAGTCAGCACATGCAATATCAGGTAAAAATGTATGTTTCCTATAAGGACGGCATTCTCGATCCGGTCGGCAAAACCACGGCGTCGGCGCTGAACTCGCTGGGTTATGCCAACGTCGGCGAAGTGGCGGTCGGCAAATACATCACGTTCACGCTCGACGCGCCGTCGGAGGAAAAAGCTCGCGCGCAGATCAAAGACATGGCCGATAAACTACTGACCAATCCCGTGATCGAGAAATACCGTTTTGAGCTGGAAGTCTAGATGACGCTCAAGATCAGCATTTCCGGTGTGCGCGGCATTTACGGTGAGAGCCTGACCACTGAGATCGTCAAAAAATTTGGTGTAGCCTATGCGCGTTTTATCAACGGAGGCACAGCGCTGGTCGGCTCGGACACGCGCCGTTCCGGACCGCAGGTAAAAGAAGCCTTGTTCCGTGGTTTGCGTTTTGACGGCCGCGTCAAAATTATCGATGTCGGCTGTCTGCCAACGCCGACTGTGCAGGTGATCGCGCGCAGCCTAAATGTTGACGGCGCGGTGATAGTCACAGCCTCGCACAATCCGGCGCCGTGGAACGGTCTTAAATTTGTGCGGCCGGACGGGATTTTTTTGCCGGAGGACGAGGCGCAGAAATTACTGGAATTGTACGAACAGGTTTCCGCGGAAGACCTGGCGCGCACGGCCGAAGGACGGCTTGCTGTGCAGACCGAGCTTGAGGCCGGCGACATTCATTTGGAAAAAATTCAAAAGATCGGCAATATTGATCTGCTCAGAAATTCCGGTTTGAAAGTCATTATCGACACGTGTTGCGGCGCCGGCGCGGTGATCACCAAAAAATTATTGGATCAACTTGGCGTGCGTTATTGGCAGGTCAACGACGA
>JAISEH010000111.1 GCA_031264205.1 Candidatus Margulisiibacteriota bacterium | reverse complement strand
GGCTGGAATTATTTTTGCTTGTTTATTTTCCAGCTTTTCGGAAATGGCCATTCGCTATCTCCTGCCTTTCGCGCCGAACGGCAGTTTGATAATCATCGGCTGGCCGACGGTAATTTTTGCTTTTGTCTCCATAACTCTGGTCGGCATCATCGGCGGCGTGTATCCGTCCCTGCGCGCGGCGTCTATCCGGCCGCTGGACAGCATCAGGAGCGTGGAATAATGGCGTTTATCGAGGCTAAAAATCTGACTAAAATTTACACGCGCGGCGCGGAGAAAATCTATGCTTTGCACAAGGCCAGCTTCACTGTCGAGCGCGGCGCAATAATCGCGGTCACCGGCGCGTCAGGCTCCGGCAAAACCACGCTGGTCAATGTGCTGGGCTGTCTCGACAATCCGACTTCCGGCTCTTTGGTCATCGACGGCCAAACTGTTTTTGAAGACAAGGTCAGTCTGTCCGAATCCGCGCTGACCAAAGTCCGCCGGAAAATTTTCGGCTATGTGTTCCAAAAATTTTTTCTCCTGCCGACACTGACCGTCAAAGAAAATATTTTGCTGCCGGCCGTGTTCCAGCCCGGACTGCGCGCCAACTCCGCCAGACTAACCGAAATATTACAAATGCTGGGTTTGGACAAAAGAGCCAATCATTTGCCCGGCCAATTGTCCGGCGGTGAGATGCAGAGGACGGCCATAGCCCGGGCGCTGATCAACAATCCGTCCGTGCTCATCGCCGACGAGCCGACCGGCAATCTGGACAGCCGGCGTTCAGAGGAAATTAAAAATCTGCTGCTGGAATTAAATCAAAAACAAAATCTGACGATCATACTGGTGACGCACAATCCGGAGCTGGCCAAAATAGGCAATCAAACTCTGGAATTAAAAGACGGGGTTATTCAATAACCAGCCGCGATTCCGTCGAGCGGCTGCGCGTCAAATTCTTGTTTATCCAGCGTGTCTAGTTTTTCTCGAAAGCCGGGCGTCAGGCTTTCATATAGCAATGGCAGTGGCGCGCCGTGTTTTTCCAGAGTCAAAGTCCGCAGCTGGTCTGTGTTGTCCGGCAAAGCGTTGAGAAAAATCTCGGCGTTTTCCAGCTGGTCCAGCAGCGCGCGGCGGTAAACATATTTACTGCCAGCCGGCCTAACTTGCGCGTCCAATAATTGCCGGCGCTGAAAAACTCGCGCGGCCTGCGCCACGCTGACATT
Source organism: Candidatus Margulisiibacteriota bacterium (assembly GCA_031264205.1). GTDB lineage: Bacteria > Margulisbacteria > Termititenacia > Termititenacales > Termititenacaceae > Termititenax. The sequence goes on along the minus strand of JAISEH010000111.1, from coordinate 5,005 downwards.
TTTCGCGTCGGCCACATTTACATCAAAATATTCCGCGTCCTTAAAAGCGGTTTTGAATCGAAACCGGCCATCAAAGTCCAGCTCATACAGAGAGAGCAATTTGTGGCCGTGTGCGGAGATTAATTTCAGCGCCTCGGTGATATAACTCACCTGCTCCGGCGTGAACAGCCAGTGCGGATTGAGGCGCACCCAGCCCGGTTTGCCAGCAAAAATACCCCGGCGCACAAATTCCTGCATAACGCGGGAAGACTTTTCGCTGATCTGCAAAAGATAATGGCCATACTCGCCGGCGCAGGAACAGCCCGGCCGCGTCTGAATGCCGAAAAGATCGCTCAATACTCTGGCCACAAAATTGGGGTGCAGCGTTCCGTCACCATGCTTAATATTAAAAGAAAAAATCGGCACCCGTTTTTCCAGCTCTTGATCGCCGTAGAGAATAATATTTGGCTCGCCGCGCAAATAATTAAACAGGGGCTTGGACAAGGTGTATTCAATTTCCTGAATATTTTCAAAACCGATAATATTGTAGGACAAATCTATAGCCAGCCCCAGCCGCAAAACACCGATGCCGTTTGGCGTGCCGGACAGCTCGCGCTCCAGAATATCGCGCGAATACTCCACGTCCCAGAGCGAAACATGCCAAACCGTGCCGCCGGCTTTGTTGGTGGGACCCAATTGTGCCGGATAAATAGCTTTATTGAAAACCAGCAGTCCGGTGCTGCCCGGTCCGCCGGGCAATTTGTGCGGCGAAGCCACCACCGCGTCGATCAGCGGCCGCCCATCCGCAGCGCGCGGACTCAAATCTATCGGCTCATAAGCCAGCGACGCGGCGTGATCGTAAATCGTCAGCGCGCCATATTTTTTGGCCAGTGTTGCCGTAGTAATAATATCCGTCTTATGCCCCGTGACATTGGACGCCGCGGAAAAAGACACGATGATTTTTCGTCCCTGCGCCCGCAAATCCCGCAAAAGTTTTTCATAAGCCGCCAGATCAATATCCACTGTGCCAGGCGCAAACGGCACAATAATTTTATCCGCCAGAGTGCCGTCATACGGCAGCGTGTTGCCATGATGCTCCTGTCCGGTGATCAAAATCACCGGCCGATTTGCGGCTGGAATAAATTCTTTGATCCACTCATCGATTAGTTTATGAACAGCGGCGATCCCTTCGTCCAGCGCGTCGATCTCGGTCAGCAGCCATTTGTCTTTGGTTTTTTTGTACTGCGTTTCCCAGCGGCTTTTTTGTTCCGCAAATCTTTTGAGCTGGTCTTTTAATTCCAGCAGGCGCGTCCGCTGTGCTCCGGCCACACGTTCCAGAGCGGCAGGCGCGATATCAATGCCGAGTATTTTGTGCAGACGCTCCAGCGCGCCGGAAGTACCCTGCCCCACCGGCAACACTACATAATTCTCCGCCTCAGCTTTTAAGGCTTTGTGGATCAGCGCGAGCAGGCTGTTAAACGCGGTGTGAGAAAAATCCGCCGTCAAAGTGTCGTTGGTATGCGTGTTGCCAAAACGCCGACTGAACCATTTTTCGTATTCGATGAGAAAATCCAGCTGTTTGCCCTGCGCTGTGTAGTCGGCGTAAAGCTGGCGAATGTGTCCAAATACCGTGATCTCCCCGGCTTCATTGCCGGCCAGTTGTCCGCGCAAAAATTCCAGTTTATTTTCCAGACTGATATTTTCCGCCAAAATATCCGGTACGGAAATTTCCGCCACGGGATTTTGAGACCCGGTTTTCTCTCGTAAAGCAACAACCGCATCCGCAATAATTTTTTGTAACATAACGCATACCTCTGCTTTTTTTATTTATCTGCAGAGGTCTGCTCGATAGATGTTTATATATCGTAACTTCTTTAAAAACGTTTCACTTTTTTATCGTTACTTTATGCACCACTGCGTCGATTTGTTCGATGCTCAAAATTTTATAACCCTGCTCACGCGCTGACCGCGGCACATTGTCCAGCGGTTCGCCGGCCGTGAGTAGCACTTCCAGAATATCGCCGTCGGCCAATTTGCTCAAGGCGAATTTCGTTTTCACGAAAGTCATCGGACAATGCTCTTTGGTAATATCCAGCCGTTCAATATTCATAATGTTCATTTAAATAAACAGCGTCGTGCCGCCCTCTTGCAACTCCAAAAACGAGCCGATGCCGATCACTTTTTTGACTTCGGGGATAAAATCGTCCTTTTGCAGAGCGAGGATCACCCCGGCCGCCTCGCAGGCGTAAAAATTCACGCCCAGTTTGATAGACGCGTCGATCAATTCATCAACTCCGGCCACATTGCGTTTCTTGGCCAGATTGCCGAGCAGGATCGGGCTTAATCCCGCAAAATTCAGGCGGGAGAGCGGCAAATTGTTGCGGCCGCCCAGCAGGAAATTGAAAAAACGGGCACGGAAACCTTTACCCAAAAAATGCCGGCCGCGTTTTTTCTTAATGATGTCCAAACCGAAAAAGGTGAAAAACAAATTCACTTCATAATCCAGAGCCGCCGCGCCGGAGGCTATCGTAAATGCCGCAAAAGCCTTGTCATAATCCCCGCTGAAAACAATTATGGATAATTTCTTTTTCTTGTCCGCCATGTTCTTACTCCTTTTTTATTATATTTATTATATCTGATTAGTATGATATATAAAATAATTTAGATTGTCAAGTTAAGTTGAGCGCGGCAAATATCTTTACCCTAGCGAACACGGCATAGCACTGAAGGTTACGTTCGCTTCGGGCAAAATATTTGCCGCGCTTCATCGCTTGCTTTCAATTTGCCGCAAAAGTTCCTCCGCCAAAGTATTATCATGCACTCTAAACACACGCAAAGTATGCGGCTCGGTGTCGAGATTGCCTAGGCCGGGGCGCGTCGTCCGCGCGTACAGATAGCCGCTGTTCTTGACCAGCCGGCGCACATCGGCGTTGACTCGTCCGGAAGGATAACAAAAAGAAATTATTTTTTTGCCCAATAAATCTTCCAAAAATTTTTTGCTTTCCGCGATCTCCTTTTTGCAATTCGCCAGAGACAGCGCGGTCAGATCAGGATGCGAAATACTGTGCGAGCCGATCTCCATACCGCCACGCGCCATTTCCCGCAGCTGCACAGGGGTTAAATGCCGGCCGTCGCCCAGATAGCGCGTAGTGACAAAAAATACGGCTTTTTGCTCTCGTTGCCGCAGTATCTCGTAAGCCACATAAGCGTCCTGATAGCCGTCATCTACAGTCAGCATCACCGGCCTGGCCGGAATCTGGCCGCGCGCGATATCCTCAAACGTAACTGTCTGATAACCAGCCTGCAAAAAAGCCTCGACATGCCGCGTGAAAGTTTCCGGCGCGCAGGACAGATCGCGCAGCGTGGCTGAGTCCGACGGCTGCGGCTGGCGAATATGGTGATACATAATGATCGGGATCGGCGGAGCCGCCGCGCCCGCGCCCAGCAACGCCAGTAAAAATAAAATTATTTTGAATAGACGCAATTTTGTTTCCTTTTTTAATTTTTCTCGGAGACATTTTAACATTCTCGCCGCAAAATATACTTACTACCCGCACCACAACATGCTAAAATAACCACGTGGGGCGTAAACTCTTATTTTTTCTCTGCTTATTGCAATTTGTTTTAGCTGCGGAAATTAGCGGTGGCGGCCAATTCACCGGCTGGCTAAATCTGCCGGATCAAGAAAAAGCCGAGTTGGGCCTGCGTTATATACCGGAATTTTTTTGGTCGGCGCCGGAATACGCGCTGGACCTCGATCTCGCGCTCAACGGCAGCCTGACTTCCGGCGCGGACAGCAAATTAAAAATCCATCGGCTCTGGGCACGCTGGAGCGACGCGCAAGTGGAAGCGCGTTTTGGTTTGCAAAAAATAAATTTCGGTTCGGCGACTTTGTTCCGGCCTTTGCAGTGGTTTGACACGCTGGACCCGCTTGATCCGCTGGGCTTTACGGAAAGCGTCAAGGGTTTGCTGATCCGCTATTACCTGCCCAACAACGCCAATTTTTGGCTGTGGGGTCTTTACGGCAACGAAGAATTGAAAGGCTCGGAAATAATCCCGACTAAAAAACAGGATTTAGAATTCGGCGGACGTTTGCAACTGCCGGTATTTAACGGCGAGGCCGGATTGACCTATCACCAGCGCCGCCTGGATTTGGGCAGAAGTCCGACTTTTTCGATACTGTCCGACGAAATAGCGCCGGAGCGGCGTGTGGGTCTGGATGGCAAATGGGATCTCGGCATCGGCGTCTGGTTTGAAGCCGCGCATATCGCCGCGAATATTGACAATGACAATAAATTTTTAAACGATTTAGAAAATCAATATCATTCCACGCTCGGCGCGGACTATACTTTTGACTTCGGCAACGGCCTGCATGTTTTAATCGAGAAATATAATCTCGACACCGATCTTTACCGCGCCGACCGCAATCACAACACGCAGGCCATCGGTGTGTTGGCTGATTATCCGGTCAGTTTGTACGACACAGTCAGTGTTATTCAATATTATGCCGCCAAAAATGACAGTCTGTCGCTGCGCTGGCAGCGGACTTATGACGACTGGGTCTGGCAGTTTTTGGCAACGGCCGCGCCGGATTACACGGCGGAGAAAAAAACCACCGGCGCGCTGCAGGTCTTGCTAAGTTATAATTACTAAACTAAAAAGGATAATATATAACGAAATTGAATTGCATTTGCTATTTTTGCTATGACATATATAATAGGTATGTTACAATTATTTAACAAAGGGGAATTCTATGGGGGAAACTATAATAAAAATCCAAAACCTTATCCGCAGTTATCAAATGGGTTCGACGACGCTCAACGCGCTGAATAACGTCACGCTAGATTTTCGGGCGGGAGAATTCACCGGCCTGATCGGTCCCAGCGGCTCCGGCAAAACCACGCTGCTCAACATCATCGGCTCACTGGATCTGCCGACCGGCGGCTCGGCGGAAACGCTGGGCAAAAAAATCGAAACACTTTCGCCCCAACAGGCAGCGGCTCTGCGCAATTTTGAGATCGGTTTT